>JAHEPY010000098.1 GCA_019561565.1 Methanothermococcus sp. SCGC AD-155-M21 | reverse complement strand
ATTGTCTAAAAAAATAATTAAAATAATAAAAAAATAGATAAAAAATAAATTTATAAGTATTTAAATTATATATTATTTTTTATATAAATTTTATAAAATCCTAAATCCCTTAAAATGGTGATTAAATATGGAAAATGAAAATATACAATTCAGAGTAAAAAAAGGAAAGTGGTTTGTTGCTAAAAAGATGGAGATAGATGAAAATACTGAAAACATAGATATTGCAAGAATGTTAATCTCTATAGATGAAACCCTGCATAAAAAAATATTAGAACATTTGCCCTTTGACATAAAAAAACTTGAGGAAATCGCTGATGATATATATAAAAAGAAAAGATGCGGAAGGGCTAAAGAGGAGGATATTGTCGAGGCTCTTAAAAAATTAAAATCGCCTAAGACAACAAAAAGATTAAAGGAGATAACTGAGGTTAAAGAGGGTTTGGAAATACTTAAAATTGTTTTAAATAATATTGTATTGAAAAGACTGGGTATTAAAATAAATTTAAATACCAAATTAATTGATAAGTATGTGGAAAAGGTAAATAATCAAAATAATAAATAATTTCTTTTTTATTTTTAATCATATTTCCTTTAATTTATAGGTTTTGTTTCCTTTTCTTGTAAATGGTTTATTTTAATTGGAATTTTTCTTATTTTTTTATATGAGAATATATTCTTTTATTGGAATAAATTAATATTAAAAAAATAAAAATTTTATAAAAAAATATTTTTTTAATTTTAAGATTTTAATTAACAGTTTTTCTTTTATTATATTAGAAAAAAAAGAGGAAAGTTTCCATCCCACTATGGTCTGATTTTAACTAAAAAAATATCATATCCTGATTGTTTGTTTAATGAGTTTCCATATTTAATCACCATTTTAAGGGATTTAGGATTTTATAAAATTTATATAAAAAATAATATATAATTTAAATACTTATAAATTTATTTTTTATCTATTTTTTTATTATTTTAATTATTTTTTTAGACAATGAATTTTAAATTTAATTTTTATATTAATTAAATATTTTTAATATTATTATTTATTAGTAATATTATCTATTATTTTTTTTATTATATTATTATTGGTGAGGGATTATGAAAAAGGAATTAACAAATGTGGATATATATGCCGCTGTGGAGGAACTTCAAGAGGTAGTTAATGGTATATTGGATAAGGCATTTCTAATAGATTCCCAGGGAGGAAAGGAATTAATATTAAAATTACATATTGCAGGCAAGGGAACAAGGGAAATTGCCATAGGAATTGGTACCTATAAATACATTACCCTAACAGAGTATAACAGGGAAAAACCTAAGAACCCCCCTTCCTTTGCAATGTTGCTTAGAAAATACTTAAAAAATATAAAAATAACTAAGATAGAACAGCATAATTTTGATAGAATTATTAAGATAACCTTTCAATGGAAGGAAAATCTTTATAAATTAATTATAGAACTTTTTGGCGAGGGAAATATAATACTTTTAGATGGAGAGGATAGAATCATACTGCCCCTACATATTGAAAAATGGAGCACAAGAAAGATTGTTCCAAAAGAAATATACGAATACCCTCCTCAAAAGGATCTAACGCCATTTAATTTAGATTACTCCATAGCCTATGAGATATTTAAGGATAAATTTAAGGATGAACAAAATAGGAAAAAAGAATGTGTAAGGGTTGTTTCAAGGGCCTTTGGTCTTGCTGGAATATATGCCGAAGAAATATGCCATATTGCAGGAGTGGATAAAAAAACCATTGATCCATCAGAGGAGGAAATAAAAAAATTATTTGAGGGAACTAAGATATTTTTTAACAGGATATTTAACGAGAGAAATCCTCAAATAATACTAAAAAATGGAGAGAATTATGATTTATCGCCTATAGATCTAATAAAATATAGTAGTAGTTGTAATAATAAGGATAATAATAACGATAACAGTAATAATAACAAAGATAATAATAACAATAATATCTATGATAAAAAATATTATGAAAAATTTTTAAATGCAATAGATGATTATTTTTCACAGTATGTATTAAAAAAGGAAATTAAGGAAAGTGAAACAAAATTACAGAAGATAGTAAAAAGACAGGAACGAATACTAAATAGTCAGATTGAATCCTTAAAAAAATATGAAAAGCAGGCAAAGGAAAATCAGATAAAGGGAGATCTAATATATGCCAACTATGCTACTGTTGATGAGATAATAAATACCTTAAAGTTAGCAAGGGAAAAGATGGAGTGGAAGGAGATTAAAAGGGTATTTAAGGAAAATAAAGATAATCCAATATTAAGTAAAATAGTATCAATCAACGAGAAGAATGGAGAATTAACCTTAAAATTATCTGCAGATTATGGAGAGGAACCTATTGAGAAAAATGTTTCATTGGATTTAAGAAAAAATGCCTTTGAAAATGCAGATACCTATTATAATAAATCCAAGAAGTTTAAAAATAAAATGAAAGGAGTTATTACAGCCATAGAAATATCAAAGAAAAAACTGGAAAAGTTAAAGAAAGAGGAAGAAAGTGAAATAAAAGTCCTCAAAGAAATGGGAGAAAAAACACTAATAAAAAAGGAAAGAAAAAAGAGAAAATGGTATGAAAAATTCAAATGGACTATTATTGATAATCATTTAATAATTGCTGGAAAGGATGCCACAACAAATGAGGTATTAATAAAGAGATATACTGAAAATAAGGATATAGTATTCCATACCCTTATGGAGGGAGCCCCATTTGCAGTAATTAAGATGGATAGAGATATTGATGAGATGGATGAAGAAAAAAGGAATAATCTATTAATGAAAACTGCAAAATTTGCAGTTTCTCACTCCAAGGCCTGGAAATTGGGATTGGGTAGTGCCGATGTTTATTGGATAAGGCCTGAACAATTATCAAAAACTGCTGAAAGTGGAGAATATCTTAAAAAGGGAGCCTTTGTAGTTAGAGGTAGAAGGAATTTTATAAGAAGTGTGCCCCTTGAACTTGGAGTGGGTATTGTTGAATATGAGGGAGAAAAAAAACTAACTACGGCGCCCCCTGAGGCAATTAAAAATTTTGAAAAGTATGTTATGTTAAAACCTGCCAAGAAGAAAAAGGGAGAATTAATAAGGGAACTTAAAAATGAATTTAGGGAATATGGCATAGATGATGAGGATATCCTTAAAGTATTGCCCCCAGGAGATAGTGATATATTAATCAAGTAGTATATTCAGAGTTTAATGTCACATAATCATGCCCTAAATCACAACCATAGGCTATGTTTTTATAACTTCCCTTTTTTAAGTGAGACTGTCAAGATAAAACACATACCAAAAAATATTGTAATAATAACCCTTAGAATGGTTCTTAAACACTGTAAAAACAAACCAGAATTCCTTTTAACAAGGGGCCTAATATCCATGGGTTTTTTTGTTAAGGCTAAAGTACAGATATGAAACCTTTGGTAATAGAAATGCAGTTAAGACTCTTTTCTAAGTTAAAGGAAGAGTAAATGAATTCTGGAAGAGATTTCCATACAACTCCTCCTTTAATTCAACTCAGAATTGGTTAGAGAGATTTGTGGCGTTCTATACTCTCTGGAGGTCATTAACTTGGTAGTCTCCTTGACAATCTCTTAACTTGATAGTCTCTCTCCACATTTGTATCACTCTATTATGTGCATTATAGTAATCCATATGGCATATGCAATCCCTATAACAAATAAAGTAGTTCCGCAAATGATAAGTATTCTTCTTCGTTTTACTGTTTCCTCATATGCTCGCTTAATTTCATCAATAATATCTAGAGAAAAATAATCAATTTGAGGAAAATACCCTCAAGTGAATATTATTGCACTAATAATGAAAAGAAGTGGAGAAATCATGAACGAAAGTAGTTCAGTTGGGGACAGCGTAATATTTTTAGGCAATACTAATTTAAGCACTCCTAAGTATATAGGGATTACACCCATAGAGATATTAATCATAAACTTACAGAAGTCACGAACTGTGGTTATGGAACTTTTTAGCATTTCTTTACCCATTTCATAGAGCGCTTCGTTATGGGGTGAAATAGGATCAACGGACTCGATTTCAAATCTATATTTTATATCATCTGTTTTTGCCATATAATGTTCCATGAACATACGAAGTTCGGCTTTGCAGAACTTTAGCGGAATGAAGCATAGCAATATGTCTGTTGTTATATGACGTTGCTATTACCATAGTAATCCCTTATTTATCATTTCTTCGACCACACAAGATAATGCATATGACACCACTCTCACATCTTCATCGGTTAGAGATTCATCATTTGGATGGGATGCAAGATTTCCAATAACTCGAATGGTATGTAAATAACCTATGGATTTGGAGCTCAATATTCTATTATTTTGAAGTTCGGCTATCGCCAAAACAAGTTTCTTTTCACGAAGTTTTATAGCCTTTCTTTCAAGTACTAAGTATACTAACTTCTCAACTGTAGATCTAATCCTACTTATACAAGACCTCACATCTATTTGAACAAGCTCGGGTAACACTTTAACCTCATCATATAATCTAGCCTTTTTAAACACTGAGATTAATTTTGACAAACTTTGATCATCTTGCTTATTTTGTCTTCTGAGAGAATCACTGTAGCTCGGAGATATTTCAACATCCATAGGTGAGAAGTGTAAAGGTAAAATTTCACCACTCTGTGATGTGATCTTGATTTTTAGGAAATCTTTAAATTTTCCGTTAGTTCGAGGAATTACTTGGAAAGCGAATGAAGCTTTCTTGAGAGTTCTTAAATGTGACATTACCCGTTCTATTGAGCCTAAAGGTTCAAATGTATCAGGTAAATCAAGCTGAATTTCTGTGTACTCTAAAGTAGGACCATGATTTTTTATATCGACTAGTAAATTAAGTGGTTCATGACACGGCCAAATTGACATATCATTTTGTATATTGGCACTTAACATAGGATATTTAAAGATAGAAAATTCCTGAATTAATTCTTTAATCTTTTTAAGATTTTCTTCGGTTTTACCATATCCATCCATAAAAAAGCCATCAGATAAAAAGCTATCTCTTGTAATAAACAATCGCCCTTTTGTATTGGTAGGAATTTCTTCCCACCATACGCGGTCTTTACTACTAGCAAAAGATGGATTAATTTTCTTTTCTGCCTCTTTAATACCTAACTCAAAAGCAGCTTTGATACTTTCATTAAGCCTATCTTCATTTTCCGAAAACCAGAGACCAAGCATTTCATTAGGAAGTAACGCAATAACATTTTTACCTATACTTAAAGCTTTTTTTATTTCATTGGCGATCTTTAAGTCTGTAATTCTTGTAATCAATCCTGAATATTCATAATTTTTGAATTGTAAATCCTGTTCAAACCTCCAAGGGAAGTGATTCTTATTATGGGAAATTTTTGAAGTATGTACTAATCTTAACCCACACTGGAAACATAGGTTTTTAAAGGCTTCAAAGCTAAGATATATAAAGGAAGCTGGCTGCCATGAACTATAAGCATCAACTGACCAGCAATATTCTCGATAAGCGTCTTCACGATAAAGGTAATGGGCTTTATGTTCTATTAATAGCATACTTTCGCCTCTAATCTTCAGCAATGGTACATAACGTTTTTCGGATAAAAAAAGTTGTCGAAGGCAATTGGAGGAATCTTTGATTTTCCTTTATCCATGGTTAGATGGCATTATGCCTTACTATCTCTCCATCTAGATTTGTCTGAGATTAATCTTTTCTGCTGTCATATAATCAAATCAACTTACCCAATATCCAAAGTAATGGGGTGGTGATGAACCCAATACCAATAATTATTAATACAATTAAAATTGAATATAGCAATATAAGAATAATAAAGAAAAATACTTTAAATCTCTAATTTTTATATTTTAAAATTATTTTAAATTATTTTTATTATATTATAAATAATTTTGTATATGATTATAAAATAAAATATCATCATATGGGTTATAAGTTTAAAATATTTTATGTTCTTAACTATGTATTTTTTTAAATAATTTTTTTTATTTTTTTTATTTAGTTTTTTTAAATTATTATTTATATTATTATTTTTTAATTAAGTTTTTTATTAATGTTAGATACACTTCTCTTTATTTTCAGCATATATAAAATTATAAGTTTAAGAATATTATATGCTTAATATAACTTAAGTAGTATATTCAGAGTTTAATTTCACATAATCATGCCCTAAATCACAGCCATAGGCTATGTTTTCATAATTTCCCTTTTTTAAGTCTATTGTTATTTTTATTTTATCTCCTTTCATTATGTCCCTTGCTAACTTAAAATCTTCATCTGCCTCATTATCAATTGGATTGCCCCCTTTAACCAAATAAACTTCCCTTCTATAATCTGAGATTATAATATCCATAGTACCCATATCCATATCTGCTCCACTATATCCCACTGCTGCTGCAATCCTTCCCCAATTTGGATCCTCTCCATATAGGGCTGTTTTCACAAGTAATGATCTAACTACACTTTTTGAAGCCTTAATTGCATCCTCCTTTGAGGTACAACCCTTTACTAAAACCTCCATGATTTTTTTACTTCCTTCCCCATCCATTACAATCATCTTTGATAACTCCCTACATATATGGGCTAAGGCCTTATCAAATAGATTGGAGCATTCCTCATATTTTATGCCACTTTCTCCATTTGCAAGTATAAACACTGTATCATTGGTACTTGTATCTCCATCCACAATGGTATTATTAAAGGATATATCCACAGATTTTTGAAGGGAGTTTTTTAAATCGTTGGGATTTATTTCAATATCCGTTGTAATAAATGAAAGCATGGTAGCATGGAGCATGTTAGGTGCTATCATACCTGCCCCCTTTGCAGTTGCCCCTATTCTCACTTTTTTTCCATTTACTTGGAATTCAATTGCAATGGTTTTTGGAAATCTGTCGGTAGTTAATATGGAATTTGCAAAGTTGTTATTATTACCTTCTTTTTTTAACATATTATGGGTTTTTTCTATACCCTGGGTTATTATATCCATGGGCATTTTTCTTCCAATAACTCCTGTGGAGGCCACTAAGACTGAGTCCTCTGGAATATTAAGGAATTCTGCAGTTTTTTTTATCATTTCTTTTCCATCATTATATCCATCCTTTGTAAAACAGTTTGCATTCCCACTATTTACTACAATGGCCCTTATATTGTCCCTATTCTTTTTTAATATTTCCTTGGATAGTTTTACAGGATGGGCCACAACCTTATTTGTTGTAAAGGTTCCTGCTGCTATGCAATCTCTTTTAGAGTATATTATACCTACTCCATACTTTCCATTCCTATAACCATTTGCCATGAAACCCTTTGGGGATATTACGCCATTGTTTATTATTTTAAAGTCCATATTCTCACCGATAATTCTAAAAAATTTATTTAATAAATTAATTTCTATGTTCATTTTAATTATTAAGAATTTATTTTTATTATTTTTAATTTTTTTTAATATTTATATTTTATAAAAATAAATAATGAAGTATAGATGCTTTTTGGTGTGGATTATGATTAATATATATCTATAAATTTTATCCTACAAAATATTATAAATAAAACTATCAAAACTATCTGCCACTATATTCATCTACACATAACATACAAACACACTGTTCCAATCAACTTTAAACCTCCATAGTAATATCCTGATTCACAAATTATATAAAATAAACAAACACATATTCTCTATTTATAAAAAATCTCTCCCCTAAAATAAAAACAAAAAATAAGAAAAAATAAAAAAATAAGAAAAATAAGAATATTCAACAGGTGAAAAACTATGTGTGGAATAATAGGATACTTGGGAAATAAAAAAGTTTCAGAAATTCTACTAAATGGATTAAAAAGATTGGAATACAGGGGATATGATAGTTGCGGCATTGCCACTATTGAGGGGGATAAATTAATTATCAAAAAGGGAGTTGGCAAGGTTAATGAGGTTTCTAAAAATGAAGACTTTTTAAGTGCCAATGGGCATATAGGTATTGGGCATTCAAGATGGGCTACCCATGGAGGCATTACAAAGGAGAATGCCCATCCCCATACTAACTGTAAAGGGGAATTGGCCATAGTTCATAATGGTATAATTACTAACTATAAGGAATTAAAGGACATGCTAATAAAAAGGGGCCATAAATTTAAATCCCAAACAGATACTGAGGTAATTGCCCATTTAATTGAGGAGGAGATCAATAAATTAAATAAATCTAATGGATCAAGCATATCAGAGAAGGATTATATAACCTCTGTAAAAAATGCCATAAAGAAATTGGAGGGTACCTATGCCCTATTAATATTAAATAAAAATTTTCCAAGTCTTTTAATTGGATTAAGAAATGAAAGTCCAATGATTCTTGGGATAAAAAAGGAAGAGTGTTTCTTAGGTAGTGATATTTCAGCCTTCTTAGAATGGACAGAGGAGGTTATTCCCTTAGAGGATGGAGATATGGTTCTTTTAAAAAAAACAGAGGATGATAAAGGGAATATATCTAATGTGTCCTATGGAATACATAGCATAAGGGAGGATAGAGACATCACCCTCAAAAGAAAAAAACTTATTATAGATTGGGATATGGAAACTGCTGAAAAGGGAGGATATGAGCACTTTATGTTGAAGGAGATAATGGAAGAACCTGAAGTTATTAAAAACTCTGCCAAAATATCCAAGGAAGAAATAAAGGAGTTGGCAAGGGATCTAAAAAAATACAATAGAATATATATTATTGCAATGGGTACCTCTCTTCATGCTGGGATGGTTGGAGAATATTGGTTCTCAAAGTTGAATAAGTTAGTTATAGCCTGTGATTCCTCGGAGTTTTTAGTAAAGGGCATAGTTGATGAGAATACCTTGGTTATTGGAATTACTCAAAGTGGAGAGACCTATGATACCATAAAGGGCATAAAATATGCAAAAAGTAAAGGGGCTAAAACTGCCACAATAGTTAATGTATTGGGATCCACAGCAACAAGAATAGGAGATATAAATATTATGATGGGATCAGGTATTGAGATTTCAGTATGTGCCACAAAGACCTATCTATCTCAACTTATGATACTTTATAGACTGTTTATTGAATATGGAAAAATAATTGGAAAGAATATGGGAGTATTTGAGAGGGAGATTGAAAATATTCCAAAGTACATTAGGGGGGCAATAGATGAGGGGAGTAGAGATAATATAAAAAACATATCGGAAAGTTTAACAGTTGGAAATTATATATTCATATCCAAGGGTATAAATCTACCAAATGCATTAGAGGGAGCCTTAAAATTTAAGGAAATCACCTATCTACATGCCGAGGGTATGAGTAGTGGATTCTTAAAACATGGTACCATATCATTAATAGATGGGAACATGGATACTGTTGCATTAGTGCCTCCCTCCAGTAGTGATCTATTCAATTCCGTAGTATCCAACATAGAGGAAATAAAGGCCAGAAATGGAAAGGTTATTGGAATATCTCCTGTAAATATTGCCGTAGATCATTTAATTAAAATACCTGATGTAATTGAGGAGGTTAGCCCCTTTATCTATGCTCCAGTTTGTCAGTTGTTGGCCTATTATAAGGCCTTGGAACTTGGTAGAGATGTGGATAAACCAAGGGGACTTGCTAAAAGTGTTACTGTAGAATAAAATTATTACTCCATATTATTATCATATTCTCTCTTTAAAATAAGGGCATCATATTCCAACTTAGGACTTTCACAGATTACAGTTCCCCTTACCCCATAATCCTTTAGAGCCTTTAAAAGTGATTTATAGTTAAAATCTGATTCATTAAGGGGTAGATGGTTCTTTTCTCCTCCCTTTCCATACTCAATCCCTGATATATGAATATGCATATCATATATTCCCTTCTTTCCAAGGACACTTTCTATCCTTTCCAATATATTGTAAAAGGAATCATAATCATTTATTTTTCCCAAACTTCTTGCATAGAGATGTGAAAAATCCACACAGGGCAATATTCCAAGTTCCTCTGATAAGGATAGCAATTCATCTAAGTTTCCAAATTGGCTTATTTTTCCCGTTGTTTCAGGCCTTAACATTACATTTATATTGTTATCTTTGAAGTAATTAATTATCTTCTCTGTATTACTTGATATGGTTTTATATACCTGTTCTTTATTCATTTTAAGATAGTATCCTGGATGGAATACGATGTTCTTATTGGCATCAGAGTATCTGTTGAAAACATTTATTATTTTTCCAGTATTTATTATATGAGTTATACTTCTTTCTACCTTTTCCTCTTCCTTGGCATTTAAGTTTATATAGTATGGTGCATGGGCACTTATTACTATATTATTTGCATGGACTTTTAAATCCTCGGCCTTTTTTTCCTTTATATTGACTCCCCTAACAAATTCCAACTCTATGGCATTTAAATTTATTTCTCTCAAAAAATAAAAGGCATTTTGCGTAGTTCTTGGCTTTGTGTTTATGGGTATGCCTGCAGTTCCAAAATTTAACATAATATCACATTAATATATAGTACATTAACTTTTATAAGGATTATTAATATTATTCTATATGAACATATATAATTTTAATAATTTATATATCTTTTAAATTAATAAAAAAATAAAATTATAAAATTTAATTGATATAAAATTTAATTGAATTATAAAATTAATTAATTATTGTGATATTATGGATATAAAATATTATATGGAATTAATAAGGGCAAAAAACTGTTTATCTGCCTCTATTGGAACAATTATTGCTGGGTTAATAGCCTCAAATTTTGATATCAATTTATTGCCATCCATATTAATTGCAGCCCTTGTTGTATTTTTAATCTGCGGTTATGGAAATGTAATAAATGATATCTTTGATATAGAGATAGATAAAATAAATAAACCCTATAGGCCCCTGCCCTCCAATAGAATATCCCTAAAAAATGCAAAGGTATTTTCATTCCTATTGTTAATAATGGGTTTATTATTTTCCCTATTTAACAAAGTATGTTTTCTTATTGCCCTTATAAATGCTGTTGTACTCTATGTTTATGCTAAGAAATATAAGAAAAATAAGATAGTAGGTAATCTATTGGTGGCCTATCTTACAGGATCTGTATTTCTATTTGGTGGGGCTGCCATTAATAATATGTTAATAACATTAATCTTATTTTTATGTGCTCTCTTTGCAACATGGAGTAGGGAAATAATAAAGGATTTTGAAGATATGGAAGGGGATATTAAGGAAGGAGTATCCTCTCTACCAATAAAATATGGGATAAAATCCTTATACATTGCAGGGATATTACTAATAATTGCAATACTTTTAAGCCCATTGCCCTATATAATTGGTATATTTGGGTTATTCTACTTATACAGTATAGTTCTATGTGATATAATGTTTATATACTCCTTTATAGGTTTATTGAAGAATCCTTCAAAGGAAAATGCAGAAAGGGTTTCTAAGGAAATTAAACTTATTATGAATTTCATACTTATATCCTTTGTTATAGGGGCCCTTTTAAAATAAAAATTAAAAATATTTATTTAATGATAAAAAATAAAATAATTTAAAAAAATAAAAAATTAATAAAAAATAATAATTTTTTTAATATTGGTGATTATATGCACTGCCTTAAGGTCAATATTAAAGAGGGGGAGAAATTAAGGAGGTATCTTTTGGATAGGGGATTATTAAATAGAGGATATAAATTAAAAAGGGAAGATAATTACATATACCTGCCCATTAAATCAGAGTTTAACAGTAAAGTAAAAAAAGAGATAAATATATTATTTAATGATGTGGAACTTTTGGAATTGGAGGACAGGGAATTTCCTAGTAGATCTCCTAAAAAACAGATAAATTTTAGAGAGTATTTAATTAAAAACTTTAAAAGAGAGATAGAAGAGGGAAAAATATCTCTATCCTATGATATAGTGGGAAAAATAGCAATAATCCAAATATCTGATGATATTGATAAAGACCTTAGGGAAGAGATAGGAGTTAATGCCTTAAAATTAATACCCTCCATTGAATCTGTTTTTAGAAGAAAGAGCAATATTGAGGGAGAGTATAGGACTCGTAAATTGGAACTTCTGGCGGGAAAATACAATACACTTACACTTTATAAGGAAAATGGTTATAGATTATGGGTGGATGTTGAAAAGGTTTATTTTTCTCCAAGATTGGGATGGGAGAGAAAGAGAATTATGGAAAGGGTAAATTCTGAGGATGTTGTAATAGATATGTTCTGTGGAGTTGGTCCCTTCTCAATGGCCTGTAAAAATGCAAAAAAAATATACTCCATAGACATAAATCCCAATGCCATAGATCTACTTAAAAGGAATATTCAATTAAATAAACTTCAAAATAAAATTATTCCAACCTTAGGAGATGTTAGGGATGTGGAAGTAATTGGGAATAGGGTAATTATGAATCTCCCTATGTATTCCCATCTATTTATAGATAAGGCCCTAAGTATGGTGGAGGATAATGGAATAATACATTACTATACCATAGGTAAAGATTTCAATAGTGCAATGAATCTATTTCAATCAAGGTGTGATTGCCAAGTAATTGAAAAGAGGATTGTGAAATCCTATTCTCCAAGGGAGTATGTGCTTGTATTGGATATAAAAATAAATAAAAATTAAGGTTATAATTTAATCTCCCTATATTCCTTTGAATCTGTGTCAAATATCCCAATGGTACTTATGCCCCTTAAATAACCGCAGCATTCTCCAGGGTTTATTACAATAACATTATCAATTTTTTTAAATATTCTTTCATGGGTATGGCCATATACTACAACATCATATTTTTTAGATCCTATTATGGCATCCAATACCTCTTTGTTGGTGCCATGCAAAATAAAGAATTTTAAAGAATCCACTTCAAAGGTTAAATATTCATCTATTTTATTTTCACTATTTATATTTTTTAACCATTCCTTTAATTTTCCCTTTTCGCCGTCATTATTACCATACACTGCAAAAATTTTTGCATTTAATTTTTCAAATTCCTTTATAACAAATAAAGAGACAAAATCTCCACAGTGAATAACAATATCCACATTTTCTTTATTAAATATATCCACAGATTTTCTTATATTTACTAAATGGTCGTGTGTATCTGAAATAATTCCTATTTTCATATAATCACTTTTAATTTTTTTATTTTTACATTTAATTATATTATTTTTTTAATTATTTTATATTCTTTTATTTTTTAAAGATTGAATAACTTTAACCATTCCCTTAATTGTATATTCCTTTGGAATATATCCTTTAAGACCACCATAACTTTCCACTGCCCTATTGGTAATTGGACCTATGGAAACAATATACTGTTTTTTTAGCATGTTTAAAAATTCCCCATCTACATATTTAAAAAAATTCTTTGCAGTTAAAGCACTTGTAAAGGTAAGTACCACATTCCCATCCTTTTCCTTGGATAATTTATCCTTTAAATCCGTACTTATTTTATACTTCAAATCATCTGGTTCCCTGGAATAATATACATGGACCACATCTCCATTAAGATTCTTAGATAGAACCTCCCTTGCTGCAGGTGTTGTTGGTAATAAAATTTTATCCTCCTTATTTATTTCCTCTTTTAATGACTCTAAAAGACTTTCAGCAGTATATTCCTTTGGAACTACATCCACTTCCCTATTAAATGTTCTTTCAAATTCCCTTGCAGTTTCTATGCCAATTGCCCCTATTTTTTTCTTTTTTATTTTTTTTAATCC
>JAHEPY010000097.1 GCA_019561565.1 Methanothermococcus sp. SCGC AD-155-M21 | reverse complement strand
ATTGTGAGGTTCATTGTGCAATAATACTTGTTCCAGGGGTTAATGATGGTAAAGAATTAAAAAAAACTATATCTGATTTAGTTGAATGGGGGGCCAAGGGAGTAATATTAATGAGGTTTGCAAATAAAACTGAACAGGGGCTTATATTAAAAAATGGGCCAATTATTGAAGGTATTCATAGCCATGGTGTTGAAGAATTTAAGAATATAGTGAGGAGCACCTATGAGACCTTTGGAGATAAAATAAGGATTACAGGAACCCCACTATATGATCCAGAAACAAATGCTCCATTTGCAATATCTTATAATAAAGGACTATTAAAGAGATTAAGAAGCAAAATAAAATCTGAGGCCACAATAATCACTGGAAGTATAGCCTATTATTATCTAAAAAAAATATTTGAAAATACCCCAATTAATGTTGTTAATGTAAAAAAGGATATTTCAGATCTTATTACAGGGGAGGATTTAAAAGGTATCAACCTGAAGGAATTAAAGGATACTGTTATTATTCCCCCAATGGCATTTGTTCATGATGGGGTAGCAGAGGAGATCTTAACTAAGGATGGTATAGATAGAATGGTAATTAGGGGAGTGGATAAACTATCCTTAGATGGAGAGGCAAGTGGCACATTAAAAAAAGAAGAAGTTTTGGAATTTGAAAAGAGAGCATTTGATGAATTAATTGAAAAAATTAATTTCTTTGGAAAACCCATTTAAAATTTTAAATATTTTATAATGATTAATTAATTTAAATTTATAAATATTCCTTTACATAAAAAAACGCGGAGGAAGGGATTTGAACCCTTGCGGGGCAAAGCCCCACCGGATTTCAAGTCCGGCGCCATAGTCCAGGCTCGACCACCTCCGCTCTATCATATATTAGACCTATGTATTAGAGGAAGTATTTTATATATATACTTTTCGGTTAATAATGTTTAACATTTTTAGTACTTTCAAAATTAAAATTAAAATAAAATTAAAAATAAGATTTTATTTTTGTTTATAATTAAGTACATAAACCTTAAATTATCTCTGAAAGCTTTAAAAAAATGATATAGATCATATCTAACTATTTACATTCAAAGGAAGAGTTGAATCTTTTACTTTAATGTAAATAGCAATGCTCTTCTGTAATTTAGAATTTTCCCCTCCAATTGTTTAAGAAATAAATTTTATATTAATCCCATATATTTTAATTTTTTATTTTTATAATTCCTTTAGTTTTTTATATTATTTTATTTTTTTATTTATTTTTTTTAAATAGGTATCCTACACCTACAACTATTAATATTAATACTAAAATTCCAACTATAATTTGAGTTGTGGAAAAACCCCCTATATTGTCAATATCATTTTCAACCGTGATTTTTATGGATTTTTGGGTGATATATACATTATCATCCCCCTTTTCCCTATCTCCAATTGCTCTTATCTCAATGGTAGTTAAATATTCCTTGGATACTGCACCCTTATCTACACTAACAACAATTACCCCTGTTCCATTTTCCCCTGGATTTAAGGAGCCTATTGTATCACTTTTTGTTGGATAATCAAATGGTTGAGCACTGTTCTTGATGGCTGTTATCTTTACTCCTTCTGCTTTTTCATTACCTGCATTCTTTACAGTTATCAATACTACATTATCCCTTCCTGCCTTTACAACATATTCCTTTTGAACAATTTCAAGTAAGGGCTTTGGTTTAATAAATATATCTATTGTTTCTGTAATATTATGTCTCCTATTGAATATATCTAAGTACTCTATCTCTATAGGGATCTTATAGTGTTTGGAGGTGGCATATTTATCCACATCTATGGTAAAGGAAACAGTTTTACTTTCCCCTCCCGTAAGGGATCCAATATTTTTATGATTTGCATTACTCCAACTGTCCTTAAAGGGATATGAGGTTCTTAGATTTACCTTTATATCCTTTGCCTTTCCATGGCCATTGTTGGTTATTGTAGTATCTATTCTTACATAACTGTCCCCTGGCTTAATCTCCTTTGGAGTGGTAATTACATTGGATATACCCAGTAGTACATCCCCCTGAACAACCACCCCAATATTTATATTTTCATTCTTCTCAGTACCATCTTCATCTATCCAGGATATTTTTGTAGGTATTAGATAGGAGCCTTCAGGTGTATTCCCATTGGTGTATAATTTTAACTCTACAATTCTCCCCTCATTGGGCCTAACATACCCCATATAGAACTTTGTAGTATCCACGGGAGATATATATTGGTTACCCCCTATGGATAAACTAAACTCCTTTGCCCTTCCAGTACCTTTATTGTATATTAGGATTGGAATACTCTCTGTCCTTGCAGGAGTCAATAATGAAGAATTGGAATTTTTTAAATTCATCTCAAAATTTGCAATACCATAAACTGGAAGGTAATATACCTTTGTCCAACTATGATGGGTTACTATATCCTCCCCATTTTGGCGTTCAACTTTATCATAGGATACTGATACATCTATTCTATAGTTTCTTGATGTGGCATTTTCATTTACGTGGAGTTTAAAATATACCATATCACTATCTCCAATATATAGATGAGATATTGTGGACTCTCCCTTTGTAGGATTAACTTGTTTTAATTCAAAGGGATAATGGGGTTTAATGGATATTTTTACATTTCTCAACTCATTTTTATAATCATTATTGGTTACTTTAATCCAAATATCTACATCATCCCCTGGATGTATAACCTTGGGATTATACTGAAGTTCTCCTACTTCTAAGGCACATACACTGTTTATTAAGCATGCTATTATTGATGAAAATACTATTATTTTTAACAGTTTCTTTATTTTTTTAGAGTTATTAACTATTGGCTCCATAATTCCACCTGATTTAATATTTAAACCTTTTTTATTCTTTTATTTTTATTTATTTTTTTATTTTTATTATTCCTTTATTTTTTAAAATAATAAATTTATTAGTTGTATAAGAATTATTAACCTTTTATCTTTTTTCTTTTTTAATAATCGGCAATATGTACTTCTCTTCAATAACAAGAAGCGCTGGAAGCAAGGTAATCACTGATACCATACAGAAAAAGATACCTAATCCACATACCTTACCTAAGTTTGCCATCATAGGGAGGGGAGCAATTGTAAGGGCAAGAAAACCTACAATAGTTGTAGCCGTTGTGACTATCACCGCCATCCCAGTACTTACAACTGCTGTTTCTATGGATTTGGCTAAGGTATTTTTTTTATTACGTTCCTCCTCATATCTGTGCATAAGATGTATTCCATAATCTATACCCATACCCAACAACAAAGACCCCATACCTGCTGTTGCCATATCCACTGGAATTCCCAGTATTCCCATGGCTCCACCAGTCCATATTACTGCCACTATTACAGGTATTAGGGGCATAACTGTAGAGAATGGCTTTCTAAAGTAAATGAACAGTACAATTAATATTCCAATTCCCCCAACTAATGAGGTAAATGCCTGACTCTCCTTCATAAGTGTGTTTGTCAGTTTTCTCATAGAGAGAGTTCCAGTACATATCACCTCAACTCCAATAGGTGTTGGAGAATCCTCAATTCTTTCATAAACCCCATCCATTACCCTTAAAAGTTTTTTCTGATCTCCTCCAACATCTGTATAGGCATTTACTACAACCATAGAGTAATCTTGATTGAAAATTTTACCCCGTCTCTCTTCTGGCAGGGAATTGTAAATCTCCTTTACAGTATCTATATCATTGGGAACAACCCCATTGTTTGCCTCGATTAGGATACTCGCAGGAGAATTTACATTAGTAATACCATCTATGCCCCTTAAATCAGATTCTAAGGTTTTTATATACTTTATAACCTTGGGATCCCTAATATCATTTACTTTATCGGGACTATCAGAGGGTTTTAATTTTATACATATTGTTATAATATCTGTTCCCCCAAAGTTATCCCTTACTTCATAGAGGGTTTTTATAATGGGGTCATCCTGGGGAAGCATCTTTTCAAAGGCTGTTTGGGATTTAATATTTGTAGCCCCCATACTTGCAAATACTGTAATTATTAAAATAATAAATACCACTAAAAAGGGTCTTTTCTCTGAAAAAATGGCGATCTCCCTTAAAATTTTCTCAATCATCTTTAACCACCGGAAAATAATCAACCTTCCATACTTTTAAGTAATTCCATTACTTTCTTTGATACTTTTTTCATGTGTTTAATATGTTCCAATTTTTTAGATATTATTTCCTTCTCATCCTCACCACTATCCCTATATATTTCCTCCAAGTTATCACAGGCATTGGAAATAACTTTGTATTTTTTCTCAACTATGTCCCTATAGGATGAAAAACCTTCAACACATTGGTAATAATTTTTTCTATCTCCCTTTATCCAGACTTTTTTAATAAATCCCATATCTTCAAGTTTAGTTAGGTTCATACTAACATTCCCCTTGCTAATTCCCAGTTCTCTAACTATATCATCAATACAGAGGGGTTTATCTGCTAAGTATATTGTAGCATAAATTTCTCCAAAGGATTTGTTATGGCCGTGAATTTTTGCAATATCTGTGAATAATTCTATTATTATTTTTTTTACCTCTTCCATAATCCCACAAAATTATTTTATTTTTAATATTGGAATAACTATTTTATTAATTATTAATAATATTCAGTATGTTCAAAATTTTTTGAATGTTTTGAATATAATTTTTTAATTATTTACTAATATATAAAATTTTGGTCAATTAAAAATATATTTCATAGCAACATAACATTATGCAATATTAAATAGAAAAATATATATATTAGAAGTAACTACTTATGCTCCAATCAGAGGGCTGGTAGATCAGTCTGGGAGATCGCCGCATTGGCTATGCGGAGGCCGCGGGTTCAAATCCCGCCCAGTCCATTATTAGATGTACTCTATTTTTTAAAATAGTATTTATTAGGATTTATTGAAAAATTATTAATTTTATTAAAAAAATTATTAAAAAAATAGTATATAATTTAAAAATAGTTCCCTATATCCAATCCTTTTTTATCGCATACTTCTTTTAATTTATTATACAATATATCATCTATTTCAATACCGTTTTTATTTTTATCAATATTCATTTTTTCTATCTCGCCAGGTATTAGTATTTTAAAGTTCTTAGCAGGTTTTGAATTTTTAATCTCCTCAATTAGGGCATCTACCTTTTCCATAAACTCATCTTTATCTCCAAAGAATTCAGGATTTATGGATATAAAAAGGTCTCCTTTGGTACATTTATCTGTTGCAGTGGCAGTTCCCTTACATTAGTGCCCATTTGAGCCCCTCCAATTGCCGCTATCATTTCAATTGCCAAGGCAAGGGCATATCCCTTTGGCCCTCCAAATGGCAATATTCCCCCTTCTAAAGCCTTTTTAGGATCTGTTGTAAGGTTGCCTTCCTTATCTATGGCACAGTTTTCTGGAATTTCTTTTTTGAGTCTTAATGCCTCAAGTATTTTACCCCTTGCAATTGATGATGTTGCCATATCCACAGAATAAATATGTTTCTTTCCCTTGATGGATATTGCTATTGGATTGGTTCCCAATATCTTTTCAGTGCCTCCAAAGGGAGCCATTGCAGGCTCAGTATTGGTAATTACAATACCAATTAAATCCTCTTTTAGTGCCATCTCTGAATAGTGCCCTGCAATACCAAAGTGGTTAGAATTTACAGTTGCCACTGCTCCAATACCAACATTTTTTGCTTTTTCTATACCTAATTTCATTGCCCTTTCGCCTATCACATAACCCAATCCCATATCTCCATCTATGGTTGCCACTGCAGGGCTCTCTTTGATTATACTTAGGTTTGGATGTATGTTTATGTTGCCTACCTCTATACTTGTAATGGTTTGTGGAAATCTACCTATCCCATGGGAGTGGAATCCTTTTAAATCAGCCTCAACATATATGTTTGCAGTGGTCTCGGCATCCTCATTATCTACACCATAACTTGTTAAAATATCCTTAATAAGTTCCTTTTCCTTCTCAGGCATGATTTTCATATAATATCACCAAATATGATTATATCAATAATACATTTTAGTTGTACATTAATTAATTATAAGTTATTAATTATACTGATCTAATAATTTTCTATTTTAATATTTTAATTTTTTATTATAACCTTAAATATCCCATATTGTAATAAACAATATCTCCATCATCATCCACAATTGCAATTATTAATTTTTTTCTTACAGAATGGGCAACTCTAACAAATCCTGTAAGTTCTGAGATGGCACAGGGTTTATCTTCAGAAAAAACCTTTACAAGATATTCAGAATGAACCTCATCAATGTTTTCCCTACTATAAACCCTATAATCTGAACCATATTTTAACCCTGTTTTTACAGTATAGCCCCTATTCCGTAAATCTCTATAGGCTAAATACTTTATGCATAGTTTATCATCAATATTTTGGGCATAGTCATGTAATTCCTCAAAGGATAAATATTTATTATTTAATTTAACCTTTATCCAATTCTTAGATAATAGATATAAACCCTCAATAATGGAAAGAGATAAAAAATTGTCGTTTAATTCGCCATAGCCCTTTGCATTTAACCGTGATATTCCATCATTATTAAATATTAATATCCTTTCCCCAGATAATTTCCCTATAATAGGTTTTTTGGCCATAAATATCCCTATATGTATTAAAAAAGTATATTCTAAAAAAATTAATAAGGTAATTATTAATTATAAAAGTAATAAAAGATTTTTTTAATTATTTTTTATTTCTTTATCCTATAGAGGATAGCATACTCTTAAACATTAAAAGCCCATCATCAGAACCAAGTATTTTCTCAGAGGCCCTTTCTGGATGGGGCATTAATAAAACACAATTTCTATTCTCATTACATACCCCTGCTATATTATCTATGGAACCATTGGGATTTGCCCCTTCAGTAATTTCTCCATCCTGATCACAGTATTTAAATACTATCATTTTTCTTTTATACATCTCCTGAAGGCCTTCTTCATCAATATAAAATCTGCCCTCTCCATGGGCCACTGGCATTTTTAAAACCTCTCCCTTTTTATAATATTTTGTAAAGGGAGTTTTATTATTCACTACCTTTAAATATACCCATTTACATGTAAATTTCCAATTAATATTATTTGTTAGTACTCCCTTTGAGAAGCCTGCCTCCAATCCTATCTGGGCACCATTGCAGATACCTAAAACTGGTTTTCCCATATCAATCATTTTTTTCAATCCCTCTATTATTGGAGTCTTTGAACTTATGGCTCCAGCCCTTAGGTAATCTCCATAGGAAAAGCCTCCTGGAATAACTGCACCATCAAATACAGAGAGGTCCCTTTTAGTAAACCATACAGTCTGAGGATTTCCTCCAGCCAACTTAATACTATGGCATACATCCTCATCACAGTTGGTTCCTAAGAACTTTACTACTGCAATATCCATTTTATCACATTAATGCCTTTTTAATTCTGAAGATAAAACCTTTAAAAATTCCCTTGTTAATATATTTACCTTTTCAGTTCTATCTGATATTTCAATTATCTTGGATCTTAATCTCTCTTCATCACAGTTTTCAATATCTCTACCTTTGATGGTTTTCCTTTTATCCTTTATGGCATTTTCCTCTGCCAATTTTGTTGTGGTAACAATATACTCCTGTAGTATATCTACAAGTTTTTCAACAGACTCAGCAGATATATTTAAATTGGTATTCTCCTTCATTATTCTTTTTATAGTTCCTTTGGGTATCATAATATAACCTCTTACATTGTAAAATAATTAAATTAGAAAATTAATAAAAATATATGGTATAATAATATAAATATATAAAGATATAAAAAATATAGAGCATAACCTATGGAAATTAAAAAATTTTATATGTTTTAGGTATTAATAAAATAATATTTTATATTATAGACTTAATTTAATTTTATTTTTAATATATAAACTTTATATATTTTATATACATCATATAAAAATCTTTTATGTCTAAGTATATTCTCTAATTATTTTTATAAAATCATAAAATAAACTTA
>JAHEPY010000096.1 GCA_019561565.1 Methanothermococcus sp. SCGC AD-155-M21 | reverse complement strand
AATGTCTTTATTGGTATGGTCTTGGATTAGAAATGTCTTTATTGGTATGGTCTTGGATTAGAAGAAAAACATCCTTCTGCAAAGTTATTAAATTTCACTATCATATTAGAATCCGCTTTAAAGGATGAATCCGAGAGTACTGAATTAAGAAGGTCTATTTCCGAGAGGGCTGCCTTGCTTCTGTGTGATGATTTTGATTCTAGAATTAAAGTAAGAGATGATCTTAAAAAAATATATGATGATCGTAGCAAGGTTGTGCATACTGGGACCTTGATAGACGATCATGATATTTCACAACTTGCAGAAAAGTATGCTAGAATTATCTTAATAAAACTAATAGAAGCTAATGAAAGATTCCAAGGTAATTTTAAAAAATTCATACAACATTTAGATGATATGAAAATGGGGGGTAAAAATGCCTAACTCACAAAAAGTATCTTTAATATATCGAGACATTGCAGAAGAACTAATCAAAGTGGCGGAGGTTATAGCCCACAGGGTAAGGGTAGGATTTTAATATATCTTAAATAAAATAAAAATTATTATAATTTATACTCGAATATATCTTTTTTATAAATAATTTTTAAAATAATAAAAATTTTAATAATTAATATTTTTTATTTAATAATTATACATAATCCGATAACCCATACTATAAATAATAATGGTGAAAACATGCATTTTGTTAGTGTTTTGGATATTGGAAAGGATCTACTAAAGGCAAATAAAAAAAATGCCGATAAAAATAGAGAAATACTTAATAAACATAACATAGTGGCCTTTGACTTCATGGGAGCCATAGGAAGTGGAAAAACCCTATTAATAGAAAAATTAATAGAAAATCTAAAAGATAAATACAACATAGGTTGTATTGCAGGGGACATCATAGCAAAGTATGATGCAGAGAGAATGGAAAAATATGATAATGTTCAAGTTATTCCATTAAATACTGGAAAGGAATGCCATTTAGATGCCCATTTAGTGGGACATGCACTACAGGATTTTAATTTGGAGGATATAGATATACTCTTTATAGAAAATGTAGGGAACCTTATATGTCCTGCAGATTTTGATTTAGGAACCCATAAAAGAATAGTGGTTGTAAGTGTTACAGAGGGAGATGATACTGTAGAAAAGCATCCTATGATATTTAAAACTGCAGATTTAACAGTAATAAATAAAATAGATATTTCAGAGGCCGTTGATGCCGACCCTTTAAAAATGAAAAGGGATGCAGAAAAATTAAATAGGAATATGAAGGTAATATTAACTTCATTAAAAAAGAATCAAGGAATAGATGAGGTTATTGATTTCATTGAGAAATCCAAAGAAGAACTTAATAAATAGAGGGTATTTTAAGATAATAAACCAGTATAAAAATAAAACAGTATTAGCAGCACACTACCTCCACAAACTTAGGATCTTTTTTTATTTTATCATACCACATACTTATTCCCACTGTAATATCTCCCTTTTTACCAACAATATAATCACAATAGCATCCCCATTTACAATATGTAAATTTAAATCATAGGACTTAGCAAACTTTTTTATGTATTTTAAGGTAGCCT
>JAHEPY010000095.1 GCA_019561565.1 Methanothermococcus sp. SCGC AD-155-M21 | reverse complement strand
CTTTATGAAAACCTATTATGCCATACTAACTCTGATTATTTTTATCCTTTTAAATCCATTGGCAACTGGTGTAATGTTCAACAATACATCTAACATAACAAATAACACTGTAAATAATACTGTAAATGTCAATATATCCTATTCTACAGTTTCTTATATAAATAACTCTACAGAACTTAATATACCGCCCAATAGAACCCCTATGTTGAACTATCAGGAAGATATATTAAACAATACATCAAACATCACTGAAGAAGATATACGACAGAATAATTCCTATAGTAACTACAGTACCATCAATACTTCTAAAATAAATAGATCCTACCCTAAAAATACTTCCAGGGGGGAACCCTACAATACTACAGAATACCATCTAAATATAAATATCAAAGGATATAAGATAATTATTGAAACAGATGGAAAGATTAAATCTTATGTAAATAATACAATGTTAAATACTGTGAAAATAAAGGAAAATACCTATATTCTATCACCAGTTGTACTTAATAAATCTATCGATATATATGCCATATACCCTAATAAAACACTTCATAGGCGTATATTTTTAAATTATTCTAAGGAAATAGATGAATATAAAGATCCTTACTTGGAGGTATATTTAAATAAATCAGAGAGATTCTACAAAGTTATAGTTGCAACTGATGGAAAACTTCAAGTTACCTATAAAAATTTATCTGTAAGGGTAATGCATGAAAGGATAGGGGAGGATAGGTATATCCTCTATCCAATTATATTAAATAATACCCTAATTGTATGCTCCCACTACCCTAACCACACCATTAGGAGAGAAGTATTACTCAACCTTAGTACCAATAATACTACAAACTATTTTAACGAAACATTTAATTTTAAGGATATTCTAAGGAATAAGGATAAAAAAGTTAAAACTATAGTTTCTTACGATCCCTTCAATAGAGAGATTGTAGTGAAATTAGTAGGTAATAAAAAATACCTATTAAACAAAGGAGTAGTAGATAAACTAAAAGATTCTATAGAATATCATAGTAGTAGTGATTTATTACCTGATAATATATTAAATAAATTAAATAATAATAATTATAAAATAATTTCTAAAAACATTACCAAAGATACCTCTCTCTACGAATTTAGAATACCTTTAAATAAATACAACAGTACTATGAGGAAAAGGTTATTAAAAAAATTTAATATTCCAGAGGAGGTTTTAAATACTACCATAAAAACTGTGGAGGTAAATAAAACAAAAATAAGGGTAAAGGTAGAGAACAAACTGGATAATGTTTGGTACAAGTTCTCTGCTAAGGCTAACATCTCTAAGGGGTATAGAATAAAAGAAATTGTTGGTGATGATGGAAGGATTATAGTAAATAATATCTCAGTGGATAGAAAAACAGGGGAATTAAATGGAGACATAATGTACTACATAGAGAACAATACTATATACTTCTACGATGATCCTATCTACGGATACAACATCTCCTTAGTACCTCCTGCCCCCTATAACTCCATTGCAATAGAGGTTGCAAATAATAACTCCACATATAATGAAGGGGGGCAGATCTCTGCAATAATCTTTCCTTATAATGATGGGGATAATAGTGCTACCATAAGAAGCCATGACCATGCTGGAAGGAGTGATGACTACAACTATGGAAATAATATTGATATGGATGCAGGTTCTAAGATTGCTATAAGGTATAGTCCGTTATGGGGTACTTTTCGACAGTATGGGAATGGATATAATAAAAATAGTCCTTCCTACTTAGGAAACTCCTACCTTGATGAAACACATAGGGAGTATGTCTATGACCATGAGACTCCAGATGATGTATTGGAGAGTCTTATTATCACTAAGATGTATGCACCTTGGAACAACAGGGAGTTAAATATAACTCAAAAGATTATAATAAGGGGCAACTACAGGTGGTTTGCAACAGTGTATTACATAAAAAATCCTACTGCAACAAGAACATTTAGAAATTTAAAATTTTTTCAAGGTATGGATTGGAACTTTAATGGAAATTTTTTGGGAGATAATTGTCGTTACAATAGTGCCTACGATGTTGTTTATGGCCGTGATACCAATGCTCCACCTGGGAGTATTACCTACGGAGGATACAAATCCATACTTCAAAGTTATGAACATGAGGTAAATGATTATGGTATTATGTGGACTTATATAAGGTATAACATTTTGAACAACAGATCAAGTCATAATGGGGATGCAGCAACGGCTCTCTCCTGGTATAAACATACCCTAAATCCTGGTGAAACATGGGCTGTTCCCATTGTATGGGGTTTAGGATATACTGGTATAGATATGATGGATCAGATAAACATGGGATTAAATAGACTTTATGATACTGGAGTAAAAAATATAAACTATCCATACAATGAGGAGGTATTTAATCCCAATGTACAGTCCATAATAAATGTTAATTCTACCATAGCATTATATGGAATTGTGGATGTGGAAAATCTAAATGTAAGTATAAAGGTTAGAGAAGTTGGAGGGACATACAATTACAGTAATTATACCTTTATCAATCTATCTGTACCCTACGAGGAGGAGAAGGAGGTTATTTTCCCACTAAATATATCAAATATGCCCTATGGTACATACAACATAACATTAAAGACAAACCTTCCCAATGATCAGAACACCTCAAACGATGAGAAGAGTATTATAATATATATAAATCCATTCTCTGTAGATCCCCATATCCAGAGTAATACATCCAATAGTGGTGATAGTGTATATTACAATATAACCCTCCACAACTATGGAAGTGAGTATTACTTTGATATAAACATTACAAATTCAACAAAAAGTTGGCCAACTTACCTATATGATGGGGGAATATTGATTGGGGAGGATACTAACGGTGATGGTATATGGGACTATGTACTAAATGATAGCAACTCCAACAGTCTTCCTGACATCTATGTAAATGGAGTAAAAAATATCACTGTTGTAAAGGAGATACCCTCAACAACATCCCTTGGAGTCACAGACACTACAACACTTGAGTTTATAAATATTAATATATCCTCCATAAGGGATTCTGCAACCATTATAACTTCCACCCCTCTACCTCCAACAGTACATAAAACCTTTTACCTACATGGTGATAACAATAAGACATTAAATACCTCCCATCCTATAGAATACAACAACTATACAACAATAGGAAGTAATGAATTCCAATCCTGGGCACAATCTCCAGAGTTTTCAGATGACTTTATATTATATGGAAACATCTCCATAGGACTTTATCTAAGAGATCCCACCTCAAATGACCATACTGTGGGAGTATCCCTCTATGCCACAGATGGGAGTTCTGTTATAAATCTTGGCTCTAAAACTGAAACTCTATCTCTATCCAATTCAGTGGATCTACATACCTTTAACATTACCTTAGATTCCCCAGTAACTATTCCAAGGAACTACTATTTAGTATTGAAAATAGACAACTCTCAAACAGCAAACTCCCTTCAGGTTTATCATGATGTTAATCATTTCTCAAATATAACAGTGAGTACAACAACATACGTCAATATTCAGAACTATTATTCTAATAGTAATATATACTATCAAGGGGATAATGCAACAATCTATGTAAATGTTACAGATCCCATAGGATCTTACGACATATCTGGAACAAATATAACTATATACTATCCAAATGGTAGCCTACTATACAATGGATCCATGTACTTGGAGGATATAGATAGCAACACCCCTCAACTTTGGAAATTATATAATTATTCTTTCTATCTCCCAGATCCTGGAGTATATAACATAACAGTTACTGCAATAGAGTCAAATGGAGTTCTATATATTCAAAACTACTCCCTCCTGGTAATATATTACCACAATGTATCTACCTATATAAGAATGACTCCAACTAACTATGGGATTTATATCACCCCATATAGAATTTCTAATGATCTATATGTGTATTGGTACAAACCAGATAACATGGGGGTTTTAAATATATCTGGAGATTTTAACGAGAGTGGAACCAATGGGAATATCTATTGGTTTAAATACTATGAAATTAATCCATATGATACAAAGTACATCTCAATAGAGACAAATATTTCAACAGTGGAAGGATTGAATCTTGGGGAGTAATTAAAAAATTAATTATTCCACATAAATAGGAGGGTTATCTAACATTAAATAGATCCCTATAGCTAAAAATAGCACTCCAAATAATGCTGATACAATTGCATAAGTGGGATCCAACAGGATAACATTGGTAATTATAAACAGTGAGATATTAAAACATAGTATAAAGGCTGATAAAAAAATTACTACCAATATATTCCTTCTCCTCCTAACTTTATAGGTCTCACTAAGTTTTTTTAATAATTTAATTTCCTCTATGTTTTTTTGTAATTCCTCAATACTTTTCATTACTTCAAATTTATCCTGTTTTACTATGTAGTAGTAATTTTTTTCTTTTTTATTAAGTTTTTTAAAAAATTTTATATTCATATTTTTCACCAATTACTTATCTATCACTTATTTTAAAATATATTCAGCACTAACACCTATTTTTAAGGCAATCTCGTATGTTTTTTTATCTGTAGTTTTTAATATACCCCCATTTTCAATGGCTATAGTTAATGCCTTTGCTGAATTTAGGGGTATCTCAAAGGATCTACTAATTAGTGATACTAAATGATCATTAGGATGTATAATAAAGATGTTTAATGGTAAGGGACCCTCTAACTTTATACCATCAGGGAGGTATAACCTCCTAATAGATCTGTAGGTATTCAATAAGGAGTAACTATTATCAACTATATTGGGTGGCAAATACACAGGTAATAATGGGATTATTATTAAATTTAAGATAAAAATGGACATAGATTGTATTGCAATATCCTTTGGATTGTCCAATTTCTTTATTTCTATACCCAATATATGGTAGGATTCATCCTCTTCTTCTCCCGATGTAGGTTCTTCTGTAGGTTCTTCACTTGATGTAGGTTCTTCTGTAGGTTCCTCTGTAGGTTCTTCACTTGATGTAGGTTCCTCTTCCTCTGGTTTAGGTTCTTCTGTAGGTTCCTCACTTGATGTAGGTTCCTCTGTAGGTTCTTCTTCCTCTTCATCATCCCCTGAATCATCTGATACCAAAATTGGATTATATGAAAAATTACGCCCTTTAACCTTTGATATGCCTATTATATAGGAACTTCCCACCCTTAATGTAGGCACCATTACAATATCCTTCTGAGTTTTGTTCCAGGCATACAACTTAATATAAAATACTGGTACTTCATCTGAATAGATATTACGAACTATACTGCATGTGGAATTTGGGGTTAAATAGATATTGGAGATATTTCCTAAATCTATGGTACTATTTCCAACATCTGTCCATAATGAAATATTGGCCATTATAGATATATTTTTATTATTGTATATGGAATAATTTGCAGTCCATTCAATAGAATAGTTATTTAGTATTCTATTGGATTTTTCTATGGATATGGGAATTGTGGGTGTGTATATCACATCTATTTTTGAGGGTATTCTATAACTTATATTGCTATCTCCAAAATATAGGGTATTTAATGGGGAATTTTTATATAGAAATACATGAATAGATGAATTCCCTGGAACTACGATGGAAGTATTCCTTAGATTGTAGCCTGTGGGAAAAGATATATTAATGGGAATTGCTGTATTGTATTTGTTTACAATGGTATATGTTACCTTCCAAGTGTTTGCACTCTCCTTAGTAGCAGATACGTCTATAGATAGGTTTACATCCTCAACAGGTAGATCAAAGGTTATATTATTTTTTAATTGAGGGATCAAAAATCTTTGATTTTTATAAATTATATATACTTGAAGCATATCCTCATTAGATATGTTTTTTAATTCATCTATATCAACATATAATTTAGATATATTGATATACTGGGAACCATTAGGATATAATACAACATCATCATATTGATATATTTCAGCAGTAGCAGTGGTTAACAATGTTAAAAATATAAAAAATAATATTATTTTCATAGGAAGTACCCTTATTAATTATATACTTTAATATTTAGATAATATATATTATATAATCCTTTTGTATCATTTAATAATATATAGGAAATTTATTTAAATTCTGTTATATTTATAAATAAATTATAAAACTATAAATATAAAAATCCTATGATAATCTATAAAAAATATAAAAATCTAAGTTTATTTTATAACTATACATACCATATACATTATTTAAATATTTTACTAATTATCAAGGTGTAGGCAATGGATTACCTAACTGTAAAAAAGGATATTAAAGAAATATCAAATAAAATAAAGGAACTTTATGAAGAAGTAGTGGAGTTAAAGAAAAAAAGGGATGAGGCAAATGAATTGGTGAAATCCCATAAAGAAAAAAGAGAAGAAATTAATAGAATAGTCAAGGAAAAAATAGAAGATGTGAGGAATTTAAAAAATGATAGGAATAATTTAATAATGGAATTAAAAGAAGTGAATCTAACTAAGGATAGCATAAACCAAAAAATAAATCATTTGGAAACCATAATAGAAACTAAATGTCCCTCCTTGGAAAGGGAAAGGGAACTTATTGGGGAAATTGAATACTATAGAAAATTCCTTGAAAAAAGTGATACTATAGATGAATTATCTAAGAAAATAAATACACTATCAGAAGAAATATCAGAGTATGTTAAAAAATCAGCGGAAGAGCATCAAAAGGTACTGGAATATGCAAAAATTAGTGCCGAGAATCATCAAAAACTTATGGAAAAATATGATGAAATAAATAAATTAAAGAAACAATATAATGAACTCTATGAAAAAATTAAAAATATCCCCAATGAAAATAAAAAAGAGGAAGTTGAAAACACAGAGGAAAATGGAAACACAGAAGAAAAGGAGGAATAATATCTTTTAAGGAATATTAAGGATGAAAATTATATATAATTTTCAGGAAGTGGTTTAATAATGGCAATTATGGTTAAGCCATATCGGATAATAAATAACTTACCAAATCTAAGAAATGAAGAAAAAATGCTTCTTGGAACTGATGGTAGTGTTACCAACCTCTTGGAGATACTATTTAACCATGAGGTTACTGTAAAAACCATTTATCAGGAGATAGTTGATAATATAAACCATAGAAGCGTAGTTCTTAAAATAAAAGATATTCCCTTAGTATATGCGACTTCTAAGATCCCATTAAAAAATATTAACAACGAGGCCCTAAGAAATAGTATTAAGAGGGATTTATTATCTGCTGATATTCCAATAGGCAAAATATTAAAAATTCATAACTTAGAAACCCGGCGGGAAATAAAGGAGATATGCTGTAGAATAGGATATATTGACATTTACAGTATTATTTACAGTGTTATTTGTTATGTTAGATGTATTGTTGAACATTACACCAGTTGCCAATGGATTTA
>JAHEPY010000094.1 GCA_019561565.1 Methanothermococcus sp. SCGC AD-155-M21 | reverse complement strand
CTAATTTACCCCCGTAATTTCCTGCTGTGATTTTCTTAACACCACACACAGTAGTTGCTGCCAATATACCTGCCTTTGTAGCCTCTTTAACAGATTCTTCATCTACTCCATCTATTACAATTTCATAAACCCCAGTTATTGGAGAGAATTGGACAGTGTGTTTTAACTGCCCCTACAACAGCAGTATTTGATGCAATGGGGGAAGATGCAGAGGAACAACTTAAAGTAGGGTTTAAATTAAAATTCTTTGGAGATGGATACGAAAAGAAAGGTAAAGTTGGAGATAAGGTTGTTTATAAAATACCAATTATGGGTGGAGACTTTACAGTGGAGAGTAAATTAGGTATTAAAAAGGGAGTTGCAGGAGGAAACTTCTTTATAATGGCAGATAGCAACATGGCTGCATTAACAGCAGCCGAGGCTGCAGTGGATGCAATTAATTCTATTGATAAGGCAATAACTCCATTCCCTGGAGGAATAGTAGCCTCTGGTAGTAAAGTAGGAGCCTCAAATCCAAAGTATAAGTTTATGACGGCTACAACAAACCAAAAAATGTGTCCAACTCTCAAGGATTCCATTGAAGGTTCTGAAATTCCAGAGGATGTAAATGGGGTTTATGAAATTGTAATAGATGGAGTAGATGAAGAATCTGTTAAAGAGGCTACAAAGGCAGGTATATTGGCAGCAACTACTGTGTGTGGTGTTAAGAAAATCACAGCAGGAAATTACGGGGGTAAATTAGGTAAATACCAGATAAAATTGAGAGAACTCTTTGAATAATACCTATTTTATAGAATAAATTTTTAATTTTTTAATATTTTTATTATTTATTACTCTATACTATTGGTTTATTATTTATTAAGTTATATTTTAATAATAATTTTAATTTTTTTATAGAGTATTTATAATAATTTTAAAATAAAAAAATGAATTTAAAGAGTTTTAATCTCCAAAAGTTTATATGGGGGTTTTATTTTGAAAATAAAAGATACTTTAAAAAATAATATCTTTGCAGAATTTACACTTAATAAATCCTTCAATACCTACAAGGGTAAATTAATAAAATTTGACTTTAATGGGCCTATTGAAGGGGTTGTAATGTTAAATAAAAAAAATCATTGTTATTTCTATCCCTTAAAGGCCCTTCATATGATTAAACCTGAGAATTATATTCCTACCAATATCCTACCAAAAACCTCCCTTCCAACAAATCCAAAGAATATTCATGTAAAGGAGGCCCTTTCAAGAATAGTTGGCAGAACTTTAAAGGTTGGATATAACAATCCAAAAACAGCATACTTGGGAAGACTCTTGGGATTCACAAGAGGTATTTTTTCATGGTCAATTGCCCTTGAAATCCATGGAGAGATTGTTATTTTAATAAATCCCAATTATTTTATATACTACGGTACAAAATGGAATATCCCAAAAAATAACTCTCCCTATACTCCCCCTATGCTTATAAATCTAACAAAAACAGTTAATTATTTAAGAAAATGCCTTTTAGATGAAGTAAAGTTAGAATATAATTTTCCACGGATAAATATAGACAATAAGGCATATATATACCCTTATGGAACTATTTCAAATGATGATCATTTAAAGGAACAAATAAATACCCTTTTAATGGAACATGGGCTCTATTTCAGAACATGAAGAACNTGAATATCCTTATTTTTAATTATTATCCTTAAATACTATACTCCCTATTTAATATCTCAACAAGTTTATCTAAGGTTTTATCAATACCATTTATTGTCCTTTCCACTATATTTTTTTTACTTAATAGGTTTCCATAAACATCCGTTGTAAATAAATATTTATTATTATCAGTTAAAATACAAATGCCTCCCTTTCCAATGCCTGCCGTGGTTCCTATACCTATGTTGCAATTTAATTTATTTTTTATACCCTTTGCCATTAAATAGGCTACCTTAAGATCATTCTCTTCATTATATGCCTTTCCGTACCTATACTCATAATTAGGAGTTGGAAGGGTTATATCTAAAATACTTTCCACAGTACTTTTTAATGGCATAAACATTGAGGCCATAACATATATATTTCCATTAAATACCCTATAATATGGATGATCTTTAACATCATCATATCCCATGGCCATTTTATGGAGTATATTGCCTATTCTACCATGGGTAAAGCACTCGGCAGTGGCTATAGATAACATAAATCTCACTTAGAATTTTATATTAACTTTAAAATTTTATTATATTATTATATTTTTATAATTATTACTATCTAATTTATATGTCCCTACCTTAAATTATATAAGGCATAAATATAAAATATAAATACTATACAACTTACAGTATAACCTACAATATAAATACTATAATATTAAATATAAAAATTATAATAATTAAAAAAAATCATAACCTATATATATTAAAAAATTATATATTGTTGAACCATTTAATATAAAAAAGGTTTATGGAAGAATATAGAAGGTGAAGGAATGATAGTATCTGGTGCACAGGGGAAATCTCTAAATATAAATCCTGGAAAAGAGACAATTGAATTAGCATTAGTAGATGAAAATGATAGCGAAATGGCATCAACAAATATGGATGTTGAAACTACCTCTCTATTAATAACTTTACTGGATAGTGGAGTAATATCTGCAGAAAATGTAAATAGAGAGTTTAAAAGGGAAGGCATAATGTTACAAAAAATAAAGGATGTTGGTACATGCTTTGCAGGTAATGGTAATAGAATATCCATTGCCATCCTACCTGCTGATGAAAAAAGAACTGCCTCCATATTAATAGGATTCCATAATGAGAACAAACACTCTTCAATAATAATAAAACCTAAGAGAGCAGCATATTTAAGTAAAATATTAACTAAACTGGTAATTTCAAACATAGAGTAAATTAATTTTATTTATTAATTTTTTAATTATTTTTTATTTCTTATTATTTTATTTTTATTAATTATTTTTTTATAGATTTTTATTTTATGTTTTTTAAATAAATTTTTTCATCCAAGGTTATTTTTATTCTTATTAATGATATATTTAAATATTTTTAAAATAAATTTCAATGTATTAATTAATCGAAAAGTATAAATATAATAATTTTTAAATTAAAAAACAAAAAGATATAGAGTGTGATCCTATGGACTTAGTGGGAATACTAACCCATGCATTAGATGCCATAATAAAAACTATGTTAGATTATCTGAGTATTAATAGAGTAATAGCCTTAACTTTATCCTTCCTTATGGCAGGAGGTATTTCTGTACTCATAAATAAACGTTTCATACTAAAATATTTTGGTCCAGATACTCCAAAGAGAATATCCTACCTTGTTGCTGCCGTAAGTGGATGTGTTCTTGCAGTATGCTCCTGTACTATATTGCCATTATTCTCAAGCCTTTACAAGAGAGGAGGGAGTATAGGGCCTATAACCACGCTCCTATTTTCGGGGCCTGCCATTAATATTCTTGCAGTGTTCTACTCCGCTGCAGTTTTTGGATGGGATATTGGGTTCTTAAGGGCTTTTTATGCAGTAACTCTATCCATATTAATAGGACTTTCAATGGAGAGGCTATTTGCCTCACAAGATAGTGAAAGAAAGAAATCCAATATAGGGGGAAATGCTGGTAGCATCTCCACTCGACCAGGGTATCAGACTGCCATCTTTTTCTTAATACAGCTATTTATGTTGATTACCATAACAGCCTCTCCAAAATTCGCACCCTTCCTTAACATTTCAGTTTATGGGGGAATACTAAATAAGCATATTATCACGGCATTACTACTTATAATCTTGGCAGTGGTTGTAAATAAGTGGTTTAAACCTGAAGAAACAAAAGCCTGGCTCATGGAGAGTTATACTCTTATTAAGATGATATTCCCTCTATTGATAATAGGGGTATCCATTGCAGGGTTAATATCTGCATTTATTCCACCTCAATACATTAGTCAATACGTTGGTGGAAATTTCTTAGCATCAAACCTTGTAGCCTCACTTATAGGGGCCCTTATGTACTTTGCAACATTAACTGAGGTTCCTATTGTAAAATCCCTAATGGATTTAGGTATGGGAGTTGGACCCTCTATGGCCCTACTTCTTGCTGGCCCAAGTTTAAGTATTCCCACACTACTTACAGTCTTAAGGGTACTTGGAAATACAAAGGCATTTGCCTACTTTGGGCTTGTAGTATTATTCTCAACAATTGCAGGGTATATTACAGGAATTATATTGGGATGAACTACCTAATTAATAATAATTACTAATATTTCTAATAATTGCATTAGAGGTACTAATAAAATGTTTTATAAATCTATGGGCATTATTAAAATTGTAATTAAAAAAATAATAAATAAAATTATTAAAAAAATAATAAAATTTAGGAATAATAAAAAATAATAGGATATAAAAAATAATAATTAAAATAAATAGAATTAGTATTTAGTGGAAAAATAAAAATATAAGATCTTAATAAAAGGTTAAATTTTTAAGGAGTGTTTTAAAGTTCTTAGGAGTAATTTTAAGGTATATTATATACTTTATTATAAATTAATAAAAAAATTTTAATCCAATAAAATATAAGGGATGGGAAAGGGCGGGATTGTAAAGGGTGATAATGTGTTAATTAGAATATTGGGAACAGGATGTCCAAAATGTAAAAAAACCTATGAAAATGTCGAGAAGGCAGTTAAGGAGTTAGGTATAGATGCAGAAATTGTAAAAATCGAGGATATTGATGAAATATCTGAATGGATAATGCTCACTCCAGGAGTAGTCTTTGATAATGTGATAGCATTTGAAGGTAAAGTACCAACTGTAGAGGAAGTTAAAAAGGAATTAATGGATTACGCAAAATAATATCATTATATAAAAAAATAAATAAAAAGGTACTAAGGTAATAATATGAAGATAGGAATAATAGCCTGTGAAAAAATGATCAAAATAGGATGCCCAGGGAAAGAAGCCTGTGTATCCTGCTTCAAGGCCATAAATGAAAAAAGTGGAGCATTTGAAAGATACAAAGATGTGGAGTTAGTGGCCTTTACAAACTGCGGGGGATGCCCTGGTAAGAGATACCCTTCAAGAATAAAACTCCTTAAAAATGCCTGTAATGCAGAGGCCATTCATATAGCAAACTGTTCCTTAGGGGAGCCTAAATGCCCATACATAGATTTTGAGGGCCTCTCTGAAAAATTAATGAAGGAGTTGGGCATTCCAATAATATTTGGTACCCATAATGAGATAAAAAGAAATGTTTTAGTATGTAATTGTGAAGATAAGGAAAATTAATAGTTTATAAAGTATTTTTATATTTTTTATATTTAATTTTTAATATTTTTTTATAATTTTATTTTATTTAAAAAATATTATATTCATTTTTTCTATTTTTTTTAATTATTTAATTTATTAAAATAATGAAGGTTATATTATGATAATATATATTGTAGGAGTGGGCCCTGGAAATAGAGAGTATCTTACATTAAATGCAATAAATACTTTAAAAAGTTCAGACATTGTTGTTGGAAGTAAAAGGGCATTGGAATTATTTGATATAGAGGAAAATAAAAAATATATCCTATCAAAGAACATCATAGGAGATTTAAAAAAAGTTATAGAATATGCTAAAAAAAATAATAAAAGTATTGCAATACTATCAACAGGTGATCCCTGCTTTAGTGGATTGTTAAAAACCCTATTAAAGTACAATATGGTAAAAAAGGAAGATATAGAAGTAATCCCTGGTATTTCATCTATCCAAGTTGTGGCCTCCAAACTTAAAATCTCCTGGGAAGATTACCATATACTTACCCTCCATGGTAAGGAGGAAAATCAAAAATTATTATTGGAATTAATTAAAAATAATAAAAAAGTAATTTTTTTACCAAGTAAGGACTTAAAGGGGAATGTATCCTATCTAATTAAAAATGGTATTGATGCCAATAAAAAGATAATAATATGTGAAAATTTAACTTATCCCAATGAGAGGATAATTAAATGTAAATTAAAGGAAGTTCTGGATTTAAATATATCCTATCTTGTAGTATGTGTTATAGGGCATAATTAATATATGAGGATTATCATAATAAAAAATATATATTAAAAAAATTAAATATATTAAATAGTATTTAGCCTGTAAAAAAATTAAAAAGTTGATATTATGTTAAAACAATTCATCATTAAAAACATTTCAAAATACAAGTTATTATCTGTATTTTTAGTACTATCTATTTTTGTAATGGGAATAAACTTAATTAATGCTGAAGAACCATCCAATACAATAGTAGTAGATAATAGTCCATATCCTGAGTTTATATATATTGACAATGAAATATTACCTGAAGTTTCTAAAATATATATCAATGAAGATATTCCTTCATTTTTATTTTACTTCATAGAGGGGATTTACTTAGATGGGCAAGATTCAGGAGGAGTAGCAATAAAGACACCGTTATGGTATATTGTAAAATTGGTTAAAATATTGAATTTATTCAGTGAAGAACTTGAAAATATCCATCCAGAAAATGGATTTTTATTTATTAACTCTAAATATAAAGGTGCCCCTGAAGAGGACGATAAAGGAAAAAAATACATCATCCAAGATTATGATGATTTGATAGTGTATCTTAATGACACTATACTATGTGCCAAATTTCACAGTAATAACACAGCATACTTTAATATGGCCATAAGTAAGGACAAAATATCTTATGAAGAGGATGAGGATGAAAGAACAATTGTAGAATTAATAAATGGATTAAAAAGTATTAATGGTATTAAAGTTAAAAAATCCAATGCCAAAATTGAGGGGGATATTGTAGTTATAGACATGGTATTGGATGCAAATGCATCAGATATTGTAAAATTAACAAATCTCAATTTAAACTATGTGCCTATAAAGGTTAAAGTTAAGGGAGATTGGATCAAGGAAAATGATGAGGAGGATAAATATATTAGGAACTCAGATTATATGATAATATATACGCCACCATTGAATAAGGATGCAACATTAACCATGATAAATGACAGGGAGAATATAAGTATTAACTTAAAGGAGAAAGTTAGAGAATACAACCACCAGGGATGGTATGTTGAAGAGTATCAATATAATTATAAAGAACATGTTATTAAAAAACAGTATATATGTATTAAAGAGTTAGAGTATGGTACAGTATGTATAATTACAAATAAATTAGAAAACTTAAAGGATGTTGAGATATATGAAGAAAAATCTTAAAAGGGTGATACTGTAATGGATATAACTCAATTTTTACCTGATTTAGGTGTTGGATTCATAGGTGGAGCAATCATAGGTTGGGGGGTAAAGGTGGCCATTAAAATAGTGGTTGCCCTATTGGGCCTATACTTTTTAAGTTTGCTTTATTTAGCAAAACTTGGTGTAATCTCCATAAACACTGATGCACTTATGGGGTTATTGGGAGGTTTTGAAAGTTCTCTAATGTCGTTTGGGGGTCAGATGGTGGGATTGATACATTCTATATCCTTAGGTGCAGGTTTTGCTGCAGGTTTTGCAATAGGATTTAAAAAAGGATAATTTTTATTAATATTTTTAATTAATTATTATTTTTATTTATTTAATTCATTATTATTTTATTTTTTTATTATTATCCATTATTTTAATCTATTTAAATACACAGTAAGTCAATATGGGAAATACCAAGGTGGCGTCTGCCCAAATCTCCACATAATCTGCTTTTTTCTGAATCTTTCCCCAAGATATACCTTCTTCAGGAGGAGCTCCACTGAGGGATCCATCCCAAGGAACTGCCGTAGTTATGTATATGGCATAGTCAGTTCCCTCTCTAAAGAGATTTGCATTTATTATGCTATGCTTTGGGAGAGATCCCCCTAATACAATACAGGCTGTTTTTTTGGAATAAATTGCCCTATTGTTAAGTTCAACAATATCCTCAGCCACATCTATTTTTAAATTTGATTTATTTTCTACCTTATAAAAGTAGAGCATATCCCCAATGGAGCCATCAGTTATGGCTGGGCAAAATATGGGTATTTTATTTTTATAGGCCCAATATAGTATGGATTTTTCCTTTACATCTTTATTAAATTTTTTATCAATTAACTCCCCTAACCTATAGCAAAATTCCCTTGTGGATACTATTTTTCCATTTTTCCTTTGATTATCCTCTAAATCCTTAAAAAATTCCCTCATATATTTTTCAAACTCAACATATCTGTCATTTGGAACCAAAATATTCCCTATTCTATTTATGCCTTCCTCCCTTAGTTTAGCCCCATTTAAATACCAATCCCCAATAAGAAATGGTTTTATACATTTTATAAAATCCTCCTCTACTCCCCCAGCAGTGGTTACTATTACATCTATTTTTTTATGCTTTACAAGATAGGCTATAATCTCCCTTAATCCAGAGGATACCATATTGGAGGTATATCCTAAGAATACAGTTATTTCATCTTTATTTGTTGATCTTATATCTTCTATTTTTTTCCATATTTCTATGGCCCTTCCAAGATGGGTTCCTTGAAATCCTATTTTTTTATAGTATTTTTTTATAATTGTGGATAAATCCATATTTTCCTCTAACCAAGGGCCTTCTACATTTAAGCCCTCAATGGATTTACTTTCCTTTAATACCACTTCCTTTACTTCATTTTTTTCCATAATTATCCTCTAAATTTTTTAATTTATTATTTAAAAATGATATAAATTCCTTTTCTATTTTGTTTAAATATTCTCCTTCTTTAAAATTTTTATCCATATATATGTCCTTTAAATTTAAACTTTTTAAGTATTTTTTTCTAAGTTCTAAAAATACTTTAATATTATTTTTATCCTTAGGAATTATGCCTTCTTTTATATATTCTCCTATTATTTCCCTTGTTATTTTATCAATCCTGTCTAATAGAATTTTGTTAGTTGAAGTAGGGTTTTCCCTTTTATAGGTTATATCCTTAGACTTTTCCTTGATGGGCCTATTGTCTGATTTTTTACTTTTTTTACCTTTTTTATCTTTTTCCATTATTGTATTAATTATTCTACTAAAATCAATATCCTCTTCCGTATTTATTACAATATCTGGTTTATCCCAGGAATACTTTTTCCCTGGCTCATCGAATTTATTACTCATATCTATTATTAAATCCTTAGGTACCTTTTCCCCTCTATCTCTATTCCTCTCTACTAACACATTTATTGGAGCCGTTAGGTATATAATAACATAGTTTTTATTATTTTTATTTGCAATATTTATTAAATCCCTTCTTTTTGAGTTATAGTAATTGGTATCATCCACAATTACATAAAATTCCTTTAAAGCATTATCTATCAATTGATAGGTTGTATCCACTATATATTTTTCATATTTGCTATCCCATACTGGAAAGCACTCCCTTATAATGTCCGTTCCCAATACTATATTATCTATGCCATTAAAATAAAGTTCCTTAGATAATTTTTTTGAAAAGGTACTTTTTCCCACAGATGGAAGACCCACAAGTATTATAAGCATATTATCCCATTTTTTAAATTATTAAAATATTTTTATAATAATTTTTTTAAATTATTTTATTTTTTATTAATTAAGAATATAATCCTAGTTTATTTAAAATAGTTTTAATAAATACATACTCTATGTTATTAGAAATATTAATAGCAACTAAAGATTAGAAATTCTATTGCAAAAACTTTATATATTATTGTAATAAAAATATAACATTGTTATGTGTTCCTAACTATATTAATTTATTTAATAGGTGAAAGTATGAGGGTATCGCCATTACAGGCGGGATTATTTGCAGGGCTTTCGGCAGCAATTCTACAGGCAATTTTTAAGGTTGCTCCCCCTCCAGCCTATGGTTTATGTATTGCATGCCATACAAGGGATCTAACCAACTGGATAGTTAATAGTATAACAGGTACAACACTGGGGATGGCTCCAGTATCAAAGTTTTTCCCTGTTTTAACTGTTGTTGGTATATTCTTGGGGGCCTTAGTAGGTGCTATGGTTCATAAGGACTTTAAACTTAGATCCACCCATAACTTAGGGGTTAGTTTTATTCTTGGATTACTTGTGATGAACTTCGCCCTCCTAATGGGAGGCTGTCCCCTTAGAATGGGTTTAAGGACCACTTATGGGGATATATTTGGTATAATTGGTCTAATAGGCATATTCATCGGAGCCATAATAGGTAGTGAAGTATATCTAAAAGGGAGATTCTGTAAATAAATTAAAAATTCTTAGGTGGTATTTATGGAAGGATATTTACCTGCAATAGGAACCTTTATATTTGGTGCTCTAATTGGATACCTTGGACAGAGGGGGGCATTATGTTTTGTTGGAGGAATGAGAGATTTTTATTTAATTAGAGATACATGGCTTATAAAGGGACTCTTGGGATTTCTTGGAGGCTCCTTAATAGGATTCATTATATTCAGTACATTGGGAATGATTCCATTTTACCCATGGATCTTAGTAAAGGGTCTAACTGCCATACTAGGGGATGCTGCAGGTAGTGCTGGATTTATGGCCCACTTCTTAGTTACAATAATTGGGGGAATTGGGGTAGGGTTTTTAGCAATTATACAGGGGGGATGTCCCTTTAGAAACTTTGTAATGGCAGCCGAAGGAAACAAAAGTGCAATGGCTTATGCCTTTGGATTAATAATTGGTGCCATATTATTCCATCTATATATACTTCCATTTGTACAGATGTTATTATAATAACTTTTTTATTTATCATTTTTTTTTAATTTAATAAAAACTTATTTTGGTGATATTATGGGTTTTCTCCCATCCATTTTTAAGAAGGTTAAAAAGAAGGATGATGATGAAAAAAAGGACCATAAGGGCCTTATAATTTTTAGAAGTGTTAAAGAAACCATAGGTGCAGAGAAAATTTTAAAGGGATACTCTATAAGGGTTGTGGCCCCTCCCCCTGAGATTAGAGAGGGTTGTGATCTTGCTTTAGAGTATGATATGGTAGAGGAGATTGGAATAAAGAGAGAATTGGAAAGAAACAATTTAAAACCATTGAAGTTTATTCCCCTAAGTGATCCCTCCCTAAGGCCTCTTGAACTTATAAAGGTAAAGGAATTCAATGATGGTTCCATTATGGTTAGATGTGGAAATATGAAGATAACTGTGGATAGGAAGGGAAATATTTTAAACATCTCTGGAGGGGGATGTCCAGATGTGCCCTATCTAACATTGAAGTTAAAGGGAAGGAATATATTGGAAATCCCTGAAGGGGAAACTCCAAAGGAATTGGGATATACCCTATGTGCCTATACATTAAATAAATCCTTTGAGGAGGCCAAAAAGATAATTAAGGATATTTAATAATATTGATAATTTTATATTTTTAATAATATTAATACTATAATTATTTTTAATTTCAATAATATTTTTAGAAATAAAAAAAATAATTGGTGTAAAAATGATAGTAGCAGGTACATTACCTATGGAGGGTTTAGATCTCATTATGGAGAGGGGAAAACTAATAAAAAATAGGATAGTTTTAGGTAATATGAAATTTCCCATATCCATGGGTACAGGAGCATTAATAGGGGCCTCTATTAAAGTCCATGAGTACTTTGGAGAGGAATTACCAGAGGTAATAACTGCGGGAGATATTGGTATAGGGGATGGAAGTTTGAAAATATACAGGCATTTAAGGGAGGTTAGGGATGACCTACTGGTTATACACTACATAAAACCCAAGATCTCTGAGATAAAAGAAATAGACTTTTCTCCAAAGATAGTGGCTGATGCAGGGGGAATGTATGCTGCAAAGGCCGCAGGAATAGGTGATAAATTCCATCTGTTCCTCCCAGATGTGGGAGAACTTGCCTTTTTGGCAGATGAGAAGGCCTCCCATCCTGCCTATGTTAGGGGATTTATCTCTGAAGTGGATGACAGGGAAGTACCAGAGTTGATAAAGAGAACCTATGGAAATAGGATGCCAAGGTATATGGTGGTCAAAGGGGAAAGGGATTACATAGTAAGGGATGAAGATATATTAGATAGGGTAGAAAACCCAAAAATAGAAACTATGGAGTGTATAGGTGGAACTGGAGATACCCTTACAGGAATAATTTCTTCCCTTATAAACTGTGGATATAAAACAGAAAAGGCCTGCATATTAGGTTGTAAGGTAAATAGAACCCTTGGAGAAATAGTGAATCCCACTCCAAAGACACAGATTGATGAATTAATATTCCAGATACCCAAGGCCCTTGAAGTGTTGAATTTATGAGAGTATTTTTTTATATTTTATAATAGTTATATTATATCTCTTTTTGTAGCCAAGTACATAGCACCTTAATTTTATTATTTTAGTTATTTTTTATTTATTATAAGCCCTTAAGGTCTTTTTTCCCTTTTCTTAGGTATATATAGCCTCATCTTATAATTCCTATTGGATAAGCTACTTTTCAACACACTCCCTATAGGAATGTTATATAATTAAAGTCTTAGGGATTATTATGCCTTTTTATGGGTTTTTATCTTTTTATCCCTTCCTTAGATGTTTTATAATTTTATAAATTTTTTTCCTTTTTATTTATTAATATTAATATAATAATTTTTTAAAAATAAATTTATTTATTTTTTTATAATTTTTTATTTTAATTATTTTTTTAATTATTTTATTTTTTTTTCATGCCCTATAATTTATATAAAATTTAATTAAAATTAAAATATTATCTTTAAAGTTTATAGGATATTTTTAAATAATCAAAAATATTAGGGAAATAATGAAAACCTGGCAATTTATAGAAGAGGTTATAAAATACATTGGCACATCCAATTTAAATAGGGAATCCTTAAAATCCTCAAATAGAAATAAGTTATTCTATGCCAGTGAGCAGGGAGATAAAAAAATAAAGATAGTCTTACCCTTTATTTTTAAAAGGGAGGATTTAATTAATTTAAATAAATATGGACTTGAAGGAAGTACCTCCAAGATTATTGAATATATAAAGGAAAAAATGAGAAAAGGAAAATTCCCCCAATTATCTGGAAACCTTGGAAGGAGGTATAGAGAACTTTACGAACCCCTTACTGTGGTAAATTGTGATATGAACATTGGAAGTAATCTATGGAGGGCAGATAGGTATAACTACATAGAGGGGGATAGAATACATCTACTTCTTAGGATGGTATTTAAAGAGAAAAATCCCAAAGAAATAGGAAGAAAAATAGATGAATTATCCCAAGAATTAGGGGAATATATAGAAAAAATTCCATACAATCCCTTGGAAAGGGAAAATATAAACATAATAAACCAGAAGGATTTAAGAAATAAATTAGATGATTTAGGCCTAATATCCTTTATAGGAGATAACTCAAGACCTGCAAGGAGTTATACTCCAATTAGAAGACATTTTAGAATTGCTGGGCCTAAGGAGGGGGCCAATATACCCTTTATAACTCCAAAGGAGTTAAACCCTGTAGAGGTGGAATTATACGATGGAACTATAATCACTGGCTTAGGCATTCAAAAAAAAGAGGTATTTATTATAACTGGAAGAAATGCCCAGGGAAAAACTACCCTACTTGAGGGAATAGAGAGTGGGCAGGATGATCACCTCATAGGTGATGGAAGAGAGCATATAATTACTATAAGGAACCTATCCAAGGCTACAACAGGTGCTATGGAGATGCATGGTTGTGATATTAGTTTATTCTTTGAAAAATTACCAAGGGGATTAAATGGTACTCCAAAGAATGTTATTGGAAGAGCCTCAGGTTCTATGACTATGGCCTATATGATACAACGAGCCATGGCAAGGGGCGTGAATTTAATACTCATAGATGAGGATAACTCTGCAGTAAATTTACTTGTAAATGGTTTGCTATCCAATTGGTTTGAGGGTGTAAAACCCCTTTCAGAGATCATATTAAAGGAAAGGGAGAGGTTGAGTTGTGGATTCATCATAACCACAAGTAGTTTGGATTTACTAACTGCTGCAGGGGATAGGGCAATATACTTAGAGGACCATAGAGCCAAGTATTTGGATTTGAAGTATTTTAGAAGGGAACTTAGTAAGTACTATTTAAGGTTAAGTAAGGAATTGGAGAACTAATAAAATTAGGTTATTAATAAATTAAGGAATTAATAAATTAAGGAATTAATACTTAAAAATATAATAGGTGATAATATGGTGGAATTACTATCTCCTGCAGGGGATTTAACCTGTTTAAAGACGGCAATTGACTATGGGGCAGATGGGGTATATTGTGGATTAAAGGAATTCAATATGAGAATAACTGCTAAGAACTTCAGTAGAGAGGAATTAAAAGAGGGAGTAAAGATTGCAAAGGACAACAATAGAAGAATCTACCTCTGTTTAAACACAGTAATATATGAAAATGATCTAAGGAAGATAAAGGATGTTTTAGAATTTGCAGTTGAATCAGAGGTAGATGCCCTTATAGTTAGTGATTTGGGGGTAATGTCCTTAGCCAAAGATTATGGCCTTAGGATACATGCAAGTGTTCAAAGTAATATTACCAACTCCCTAAGTGCCAAATTTTATAGAAAGTTTGCAAAGAGGATTATACTATCCAGGGAATTAACACTAAATCAAATAAAGGATATTAGGGAGAAATTAAAAGGGGAAAACATAGACTTGGAATTGGAAGGTTTTGTTCATGGAGCACTCTGTGTGGCAATAAGTGGAAGGTGCTTTTTAAGTTCCTATCTATTTAATAGAAATGCAAACTGTGGAGATTGTCTTCAACCTTGTAGGAGAAGATGGAAATTGATAAATGAGCACCATAATGGAACCTATGAGTTAATCTGTGAGGGGAAGTTTCTCCTATCTCCCAAGGACCTATGTATGATAGAACACATACCAGAACTTATGGGAGTGCTGGATAGTTTTAAAATTGAGGGCAGGGGTAAGAATGCTGACTATGTAATGAGGACAGTTAAGACCTATAGGGAGGCCATAGACTCTGTACTGGATGGAACCTATCATGAAAAAATACCTTACTTTAAAAGAGAACTTTTTAAATCCTACAATAGGGAGTATGATACAGGGTTTTATTTTAGAGATAGGGAGAATAAACAGGATTTTCAATATGATATTGAGGGAAATGCCTCCCCCTATAAAAAGGTAGAGATTGGGGTTGTAGTGAATTTCTACAAGAGGGTAGGAGTGGCAGAGATTAAACTTTCAAGGGATTTAAAGGTGGGAGATACTATACTAATAATGGGAATGAAAACAGGCTGTATAGAGGAGAGAGTTGAATCTATGGAGATAGATCATAGGCCTGTAAAGATTGGTAGGAAGGGAGAGAGTGTTGGAGTTAAGATTAATGGAGTAGTTAGGGAAAATGATAGAGTCTTTCTTTTAGTTAATAATAATTAAAATAAAAATAAAAAATAAAATTTATAAAAAAATAAATAAAAATAAAAAATTAAAAAAATAAAGGGTAAAAATAAAAAAATAGATTTATAGTGGAATAAAAAATTATAGTTAATTAAGGAGAGGGTAATCATGTATCTTGCTATAACATAGTGACAATGGTCTTCTGTAATTTAGGGTCTTTCCTTACAAATTTTTAAAAAAATAAATTTTAATATTAATTCTATTTATTTTAATTATTATACTAATTAATTTTTTTAATTATATTTTAATATTTTCTCCTTAAACAAAACTCTCCAACTCCTCTAACTTCACACTTCTCTGTTCTCCAGTTTTCATATTCTTTAAGGATACCCTGCCCTCTTCAAGTTCCCTCTCTCCAATAATTATAACCTTGGATATTCCAATGGTATTGGCATAGTTAAGTGCCTTGTTCAATCTCCTGTTCATGAGATCTACCTCTACCACTTTGCCCCTTTTCCTAAGTTCATTTGCAATCCTTAGGGATCTCTTAAGTAGATTTTTATCCTTTTTAGCAGGTACAACAAGTATTGATTCCTCCTCAATCTCAAAGTCCTGGATATTCAGCATAATTCTATCAAAACCATAGGCAAAACCAACTGCAGGAGTGGGTTGGCCTTCAAATAGTTCTATTAAATTATCATATCTTCCCCCGCCACATACCTGTCTCGCTCCTTCCTTTTTTCCATATATCTCAAAGACCATTCCAGCGTAATAATCCAAACCCCTTGCTATTCCAAAATTTACTATAATATTCTCGTATTTTACAAAATCCAATATCTCCTCTAAGTTTTCCAGGGCTTGAAGGGAGAGTGGATAGTCCTTTAAAATTTCTTTTAATTCATTTAATATATCTCTATCTCCTTTAAAGTTTAATAAATTAAATATAGCCTCCCTTAACTCCTCAGGGGATTCAATATCACTAAGATAGTCTTCAAGGCCCTTATAATCCTCCTTATCAATTAATCTTCTTATTTTCAATTCCCTATCCTCAGATAGATTGAACCTTTTAAATATGCCCTTTAGTACTCCAAGATGGCCTATATTTATTTCATAATCCATATCTATGGCATTTAGGCCATCCATGGATAGATTTATAATCTCGGCATCTGCTATTGGGTATTCACTCCCAATTAACTCACAACCCATTTGCCAAAATTCCCTGTATCTACCTGCCTGGGGGTTTTCATATCTAAAACAATTTGCAAAATAGTACAGTTTTAAGGGTTTAGGTAGGTTTTTAAGTTCATTTAAATAGAATCTAACAACTGAGGAGGTAACTTCAGGTCTAAGGCCCATCTCTCTATTTCCATGGTCCTTAAATACAAAGAGTTGCTTTCTAATATCCTCCCCAGTTTTTTTGGAGAGTAGTTGAAAGCTTTCAAATGTGGGGGTAAGTATCTCCTTAAAATTATAACTTTCAAATACTTTCCTAAGTTTTTTTTCTATGATTCTCCTTTTTTTCATCTCCATGGGCAAAAAGTCCCTAGTCCCCTTTGGTTTATTAAACATTTTTCCACCTAATATTAAAAAAAATAAAAACTATAAAAAATTATTTAATAAAAAATAATTATTTTAAATTATTTAAAATTATAAAAAAATAAAAAATAAAGGGAATGATTTTTATTTATTTATCATATTATTAAGATCCTCTTCCATCATATGGCCCTTTACAGTCACTTTTACGTCTTTTACTCCTTTGATTTTCTTAACGGCATCCTTTGATCCCATTGCCATTCCCATTACACTCATGCATGCTGGATTTGTAGGTATCAATTCAAATGAAACGTTATTTTCCTCATCTATCTCTATGTTCTTTATTAATCCCATATCCACTATACTGATTCCCATATGAGGATCTGCAACCTTTTTTAAGGCATTTAATACATCATCCTTAGTTACCATAATATCACCTTAATAAAATATATTTAATAATTTTTTAATATTTTTATTTATTTTTTTAATTACTTTACTTATTATTTATATTTTTTTAATTTTTAATGGTTTTAATATTTTTTTTAATATTTCTATTTTTTTTATTTAATTTATCTTATTCATATACTCATTAATAAATATTTAAGGAGTTAATCTCTGCCTATCCCTTGGGAAGAGAACACACTCCCTAATATTTTCCTGAGCACCAATTATCATCATAAACCTATCGGCTCCCAACCCCCAACCTGCATGAGGGGGCATTCCATATTTAAAGGCCTCCAAATAACTTCCAAAGTTCTCTGGAATTAGTTCCATTCTTTTAATGCCCTCTACTAATAGATCATATATATGGTTTCTCTGGGCTCCTGAGGATATCTCCAAATCCCTATACATCAAATCAAATGCCTTGCATAACCTTGGATCCTCCTCATTTGGTAGGGTATAAAATGGCCTAATTTCAATTGGCCAATTGGTTATAAAGTAAAATCCATCCATATACTCCCCTAATGCCTTTTCAGCGGCTCTTGAAAGATCCTCCCCCCATTCCATCTCAACGCCCTTGGAATTTACAATATCCACTACCTCATCATATTTTAGTTTTGGAAATGGAACCTCCTGTATGTTTAAATCCACTCCAATTACATCTAATTCCTTTTTACAGTGTTCATTTAGATGAAGTAGGGTATTATGGACCACACTCTCAAGTGTTGCCATGGCATCTCTATCATCTGAAAAGGACATCTCACAATCTATAGATATTGCCTCATTTAAGTGCCTCCTTGTATTGTGCTCCTCGGCCCTAAATATGGGACCTATTTCAAATACCCTATCAAAACCTGCTGCCATCAACATCTGTTTATACAACTGGGGACTCTGGCCTAAGAAGGCCTCCTTTTCAAAGTATGATATTGGAAACAATTCAGTGCCCCCTTCTGTTGCACTTGCCACAAGTTTTGGAGTATTAACCTCAATAAAGCCTTCATCATAAAGGGTATTTCTGACAGATCTTAGCATTTCAGATCTTAATTTAAATAGGGCCTGTATCTTTGGCCTCCTAAGATCCAGGAATCTATTATCCAATCTTGTATCTATATCAGCAGGTACCTTCTCCGATGGATCCAAGGGCAATGGAGATTCCGCCCTATTCAATACCTTAATCTCTGTGGGTATTATCTCATACCCTGCAGGTGCCTTTTCATTTGCCACAACCTTTCCCTTAATACCTATAACATCCTCCCTTCCAAGGGATTTTCCAATATCAAATACCTCCTTGGATACCTTCTGTTTTGGGATTACTATCTGTATCATCCCCTCCCTATCTCTCAATATTATAAATACTAATTTACCTAATTTTCTTATGGAATTTACCCAGCCGGCAATAATTATTTCTTCTCCATCCATTTCTGCCTTTATTTCATCTGAAAAGTGAGTCCTTCTCCAATTGCCCATACTATCTACTATATTATCCATTATATCCTCTCATATTTTTTATTATTGTTTAATACTTAATTATTTAGCTATTCAACTACTTAATTATTTGGTTATTATTACTTAATTATTAATATTTAATTATTCAATACCAATTATAAATGCTTAATAGTAAATCTATTCAATCTGGGATACCTTAAAGTACCAGATTTATTAATTTTTTTGGATAATTTACTAAATACTTTTATATTCGTAGAATTTCCCAATTTTCCATAGTATTTTAAACCATCCCTATTGTTCTTATTCAACACCCTTAAAAACTCCTTAGGGTTCTCCCTATCAAAGTCCTCAAGTATTAAATATGCATTACCTAATTCCCAGGGAAAATGGGTATCACTACCTACTCCCATAAGCATGTTGTTTATTTTGGCATATTCATAAGCCATTTCATTGGGTTTATTATCTATGCACCTACTGTTAAAAACCTCTACAATATCTACTCTCCTTTTAAAATCCCTGTTATTTAAAACATCATACCTACAAAGGGATCTACCTCTTCTGCCATCAAAGGGGTGGGGCAAATATATCAATCCCCCCTGATCCTTTACATTATCCATTGCTTCGAAAATATCCTTTTCATTTATCTGTTCATTTAAAAATAGACCTATAAATTCTCCTTTATTTGTTGATATCTCTTCTCCAGGAATTCCAAAATCTGTCTTTGTTAGTACATTGTGATCACATATTGCTGGCAATATATTTTTGATAGAGCATATTTTCTTTAGCCATTTTATTGGGTTTAAAGAACAACTGGATTTTATAGTATGAACGTGCATATCAAATTTCATTTAATTTTCACCAAAATAAGGTTATAAGATATACTCTTAAATTCTTAAATTTTTTAAATATTATATATAACTTTTAACTTTTTATAAAATATAAAAAATTGTTTATTACAAAAAACTAAATTTTTATTACTATTAAAAATTTTTATTTTAATTAAATTTTTTAATTATATTATCTACCTTATTATAAATATCCTTTAAAAAACCATCCTCTATTTTTGAAAATCTTTTATTTTCCAATAATACTTCCCCATTTACAATCACTGTATCCACATCATTTCCATTTGCAGAATAAACTATATTTGATTTTATGTTATGTATGGGCCTTAAATGTGGGCCATTTAAATCCAACAGTACAATATCCTTATTTTCAAAACCTATTGATTTACTATTGAAGGCCATACTTAGGGCAGTATCCATATCCCCCACTGTAGGGTCCCATCTATGGGCCTTATGGAGCAATGCCATTATTTTCATCTCCTCAAGTATATCTAAATTGTTATTACTGGCAGGTCCATCAGTTCCAATGGATAGGGATACTCCTTCATTTAACATCTCTACAAGGGGCATAACCCCTCCACTGGCAAGTTTCATATTACTCCCAGGGCAATGCACTACCTTAACATTGTACTTTGCAAATTTTTTTACCTCATTCTTTGTAACCCATACACAGTGGGCAACTATTAGATTGTCCTTTAATACTCCCAAACTCTCCAAGTACTCCACAGGTCTCATTTTAATATTATTCTCCATCTCTACAACCTCATACCTGGTCTCTGATATATGGGTATGTATCAAAGTATTATACTCCTCTGCTATTTCTTTGGATCTTAGATAAGTCTCCTTTGAGCATGTGTAGGGGGCATGAGGGGCTATAACTGGCTTAATTATTTCCTCTCCACTGTATTTTTTTATAAATTTTTCTGACATACTTAGGAGTTTATCTGGGTCCTTACATTGGGGAGTGCCAAAATCACTTATTGGAAAACCTATAACTCCCTTTATTCCAACTCTCTTAGTGGCATTAACTACCCCTTCAGGAAAGAAGTACATATCATTAAATGAGGTAATGCCAAACCTTAACATCTCAAGGCATCCAAGTAGTGATCCATAATATATATCCTCCTCTGTAAGTTTTGCCTCCATCTTCCATATCTTATCATTTAGCCAATTTTGTAGTATCGTATCATCAGCAATTCCCCTTAAAAGGGTCATTGCTATGTGGGTATGGTTATTTACCAATCCTGGAATTGCACATTTGTTTTTACCATCAATTATCTTTAAATCTTTTTTATTTAAATTATGTTTTTCTATGAGGTTTTTACCAGGATATATCTTTATTTCTTCTTTACTATTGCTACTGTCTTTTTTTATTAATAAATCTATATTTTTATGAACATTTAAATTAATATCTATATAATAATTTAAATTCTCTATAACTATATCCATAAAATCACCAAGGGCCTGGAAAAGTAAAGAATTATTGTTTTTAGCCATTTATGGGGAGTAGATGGTGAAAATATATTCTTTACCCATAAAAAAATAATGCTAATGAGACTAATAAATGAATAATAAAAATAATAAAATAATAAAATAATAAAAAATTTAATACTATAATTTGCTATAAATATTTAAATATTATATAACATAGAACTGGTTGTATTATTAATAATTTTAAATTAAATTTATTTTAAAATTATATTTAAGTATATTATTATAAACTATATTACTATAATTATATTGCTATAATTATATGGTTATAATAAGTTATTGATAGGTTATAAAAAATAATATTACAAAATTAATATTTTATAATTTTTTTATAATATTTATTTTATATTATTTTAGATTCCTATAAGGACTGGTGATAATTATGGATTTAAGATGCCCTATAGTTTGTGTGTTAGGTCATGTTGATCATGGAAAAACAAGTTTATTGGATAAAATAAGAAAAACAAAGGTAACCAAAAGAGAGGCTGGGGGAATAACCCAACATATTGGAGCCAGTGAAATTCCAACTGAGGTTATAAAAAAGGTATCCAAGGATTTATTGGGAATATTAAAGGTTGATTTAAAGATACCAGGTATTTTAGTTATAGATACCCCTGGACATGAGGCCTTTACTTCCCTGAGGAAAAGGGGGGGAGCACTGGCAGATATTGCCATACTTGTTGTGGATATTAATGAAGGATTTAAACCCCAAACCATAGAGGCCATAAATATATTGAAACAAAATAAAACACCATTTGTAGTGGCTGCTAATAAATTAGATTTAATTCCTGGATGGGATTCCAAAAATAAGCCATTTGTTTTAAATTTCAATGAAACCTCACAACATCCAAATGCCCTAACTGAGTTTGAAATAAAATTATATGAAAATATTATAAAGCCATTAAATACCATGGGTTTTGATGCAGATCTTTTTATGAGGGTAAAGGACATTACAAAAACCATAAATATAATTCCAGTATCTGCGCATACTGGGGAGGGTATTCCTGATATTCTTATAATGATTGCAGGATTGGCCCAGAAATTTTTAGAAAAGAATTTAAAGTTGGATGTAAAGGGGCCTGCAAAGGGTACTGTTCTTGAGGTTAAGGAAGAGAAAGGATTGGGAAAAACAATAGATGCAATAATTTATGATGGAGTGGCTAAAAGGGGAGATTATATAGTCCTTGGAAATCCTGATGGGGTTGTAGTTTCAAGAATTAAGGCCCTACTAAAACCAAAACCCTTAGATGAAATGAGGGATCCAAGGGATAAGTTTAAATCTGTGAATAAAGTATCTGCTGCCTCAGGAGTAAAAATATCAGCCCCGGATCTTGATAAGGTTATAGCAGGTAGCCCCCTTAGAATAGTACCAAAGAATAAGATAGAAAAGGCTAAAAGAGAGATTATGGAGGAGATAGATGAGGCCACCATACCTACTGATGAGGAGGGTATAATTATTAAAGCAGATACTATGGGTTCATTGGAGGCCCTTGCAAATGAATTAAGGAAAAGGGAGGTTAAAATTAAAAAGGCTGAAGTAGGGGACGTATCCAAGAAGGATATTATTGAAGCACACTCCTATGGTACCTCCAATCCATTGCACTCTGTCATACTTGTATTTAACTCAAAGATACTTCCCGATGCAAAGGCTGAAATGGAAAAATACAATGTTAAGGTAATTGAGGGAAATATTATTTACAAAATAGTTGAGGATTATGAGGAATGGTCTTTGAGATATAAGGAAAAAAGGAAGGAGCGAGACAGGTATGTGGCGGGGGAAGATATGATAATTTAATAGAACTATTTGAAGGCCAACCCACTCCTGCAGTTGGTTTTGCCTATGGTTTTGATAGAATTATGCTGAATATCCAGGACTTTGAGATTGAGGAGGAATCAATACTTGTTGTACCTGCTAAAAAGGATAAAAATCTACTTAAG
>JAHEPY010000093.1 GCA_019561565.1 Methanothermococcus sp. SCGC AD-155-M21 | reverse complement strand
TTTTTTATTTTTTCTAATTATTCTAATTATTTTTATTTTATTTTTTATTTTTTCTGGGATTTATCTATTTTTTTTATTTCCTTCATTATTTCAAATATCTCTCCTTGGGATATATTTAAAATATCCATTTTTTTTAACTCAATTACAATGCCATTTTTTAATATTCTCTCATATATTGGACACTTTGTGATCAAGGACTTGCCATTATCCAACTTAAGGGTTTTGTTTATTCTATCAAATATTTCCTTTTGGTTTTTATATTCCAAAAATACACAAACCCCATTATTATCTATAAAATAAGAGTTTTCAAATTCCTCCTTAAAGATATTGGAATATTTTATTAGTTTATTATAGGTCTTTTTTGCATCAAGGGCCTCCTCCTTCATAAGGCCATATATGTTAAATACCTTGTAGGTTTTTAATAAACCTTTAAATTCATCTATTTTCTTATTTTCTATTAAATATTCCTTTACTTTATCATTTATTCCTATAAATCCCCCATATTCGCAGTTTATTATCTTTGGAGATCCCATGGAGCATACTACAATATCCCCATATCCACAGGTGCCCCCTATTCCCCCAGATACATCCTCTACAAGTATAACCTCCCTTTCTTCACATATTTTTTTTATCTCTTTGATAGGTTGATGGGCTAAATAACCTGCAAGGGTAGTTAAAAACAGGGCCTGAATATTATTTTTCTTTAAAACATCATCCAAGGTATTTGGATTAATTATGCCTAAATCACTTTGAAGTTTTATAATATTAAAGTTAAATATTTTTGGATACTCTATAAATCCCCTCCATCCTCCCATATCTGGAATTAAAATATTATTCCTGCTATTATTAGAGGATGGTTTAAGTGTATTAAGTACATGGGAGGCAATATATAATCCAGCGTTTCCAGAAGGGACTATGGAGATATTCATTTTATGGGCTAGTAATCCATTTATAACCAATATTAATTCATTAAGATTACCCTTTGGTTCCAATCTACCCCTTAGACATGGTTTTCTATATGGGAGTACTACCATTAAACCACCAAAAATAAATTTTATAAAAATAATATATATACCTTACTTCCCATCAAAAATAATATATACTAAAATAACCTATATAAAGATTATGAACCCCGTAGAAAAAATACATTAAGAGAGATTATGAACCTAGTAAAAAAATACATTAAGGAGACAGACAGAATAA
>JAHEPY010000092.1 GCA_019561565.1 Methanothermococcus sp. SCGC AD-155-M21 | reverse complement strand
AAAAAAGAAGTATGGAAGAGGAAATAGCAGATCAATTAATGGAGGAAAAGGTCAATGTATTATTTGGGGGAGGTAAGAAGATATTTAGTGATGATAAATTAAAATTAGCCAAGAAAAATGGATATGAAGTAGTATATACCAGAGAAGAGTTGGAAAGTGCCAATGGAAAGTATGTTTTAGGATTATTTTCCGATAGCCACGTACCCTATGTATTGGATAGAGATAGTAAAACTGTAGGATTATTGGAGATGACAAAGAAGGCCATAGATTTATTGGAAAAGGATTCAGATAAGGGTTTCTTCTTAATGATAGAGAGTGGAAGAATAGATCATGCAGCCCATGGCAATGATATTGCCTCTGTTGTAGCAGAAACTAAGGAATTTGATGAAGTTGTAGGCTACTGTCTCGATTACGCAAGAAAAAATAAAAATACCTTAGTAGTAGTCCTTTCAGATCATGAAACTGGAGGATTAGGAGTTGGAATAGATTATGGAGATCCAGTAGATGAGGACAAAATATTGAGTATTAAGGCCACCACTGGAACAATGGCAAAAGAAATAAAGAATGGGGGAGATCCAAAGGGAGTTATTAAAAAATACACTGGATTGGACCTAACAGATGAGGAAGTCAAGAAAATTAAAGAGGCTATGAACTCTGATAATAAATATGCCCTTGGAAATGCCATAGGAGAGGTCCTCAGTGAAAAGGTAGGAGTAAAATTTATGTCCCACAAACATACTGGAGTTCCAGTTCCTATAATGGCATACGGTCCTGGAGCAGAGCAGTTTAAAGGATTTAGGCACCATGTAGATACAAGTAAAGAAACTGCCAATGTAATGTTATTTGGCGGAGATAGAATTGTAATTACAAATGGAGTTGGCGTTATAAAGGGAGATGCCAATGGAAACTATAGGATCGACTCAGATGATGCTTACATAACATTAAACCAGCATGTTGGTAAAATAGCAACAAATGACAATGAAAAAAGGCTTGATATGGATAACAACGGAATAATAGATTATAAGGATGTAGCCATAATAATGGAGATGGCAGAGTCTTAAAATAAACTAAATAACTATAAATAACCATAAAACCCATAAATAAACTAAATAATTATTAAATTCTTTTTTTAAATTTTTTATAAAATTTATAAAATATAATTTTTTTATTTTTTTAAAGCATTTTTAAATATTTATGTATTTGAGGGGTACATATTAGGTTATTTCCAAGATAGGAACCACATAATTTCATAATATCCAATAATTTCCTTTGAGAAGGGGGTTTAATATTAAATAGGGAAGTTACTGGTTGAATACATAATGTAATATCTCCAATATCTGATAAATCCCTTGCAATATTCTCAATATCCTTTATACTTGTATTTTCCATTATCACTACCTTGGCATATACCTGGGAGCCCATGCTGTATAATTTCTCTATGGAGTTTAATTCCAAATTGTATATTTTTTCATATTCCTCATTATCCAAATTAAAAAAATGCTCTGGCAATTTTATATCTATTGAGGCATAGTCAAAATAAAATAATCTCTCAGGATAAATACCATTGCTCTCCAAGTGGGTTTTATATCCCAATTCTTTAAGTTCCATAGAGTATGCCTTTATTTTTTTATGATGGAATAGTGGTTCTCCTCCAGTAAAGGATATTGCAAATAAATCAGGGGTTTTTAAATTATATATTATCTCCATTAACCTATCTTCTATGTTTTGATACTCTTGGAATATCCCACTTCCTGGAATCTTCTCAACCCTTGGAGAAATACTCTCCTTTACATATTCATCACAGTATATGCAATTAAGGGGACATCCTTTAAATCTAATAAAAATATATCTTCGTCCTATATATTTTCCCTCTCCCATAATGGAGGAAAATACCTCAACAATCAAAAAACCACCTGCCTATATATCAACAATATACTTTATAATATGTTTTCCATTTTCTTCCTTTATCTCCATTTTATGATAGGTTATTGCCTTTATCTCCATCTTAGGATTGTGTTTTTCCCTATTTAATTCCTCACCATAGGCTATACATTCCAATATATATTCTCCATTGTTGTTGTATATTTTAACATTATAATCTGAAAATATTATTCCTTCGCTATCACGTATTATTAAAAGATTAGTTAAAAAATCGTAGAGTAATCCATAAAGATCCTCGGAACGTACAACTATCTTTCTCTTAATTTTTTTATCAATGGAGTGAATATGAACCATTAAATTGGATAATGCCCTTGCAGATTCTTCAAATGCCTTTTCAAGACTATCTTCTTTAACAATAATTCCAATATCTGCCATAGTTTCAAAGTATTTATACATTTATTCACCAATAGTTATTTTTTATACTTTTATTGTCTTTTATATTTCTCAATTAACTCCAATAACTCCATTTTAAAGTTTTTGTTGTTAAATACCTCCTCTAAGATTTTCTTCCTGCCCCTCTGGGAGGGAATATCTTCCTTTAAAAAAGATCTTAGGTTATTTTGAATATCTATTTCATAATCATAATTTTTTATATAATTTTCCACAAGTTTTCTGATATTTTTTGCTATTAAGGGACTCTTTCCCTGGGTATATACTACGAAATATATCCCATCCCTACAACAGTATGCAGGAATTATTAAGTTAATATCCCTTTCAAAGGTAGAGGAATTTACAAATTTTTTAAGTCCTTTGGATATACTTACAATTCTTTTATTGTTTTCTTTATCTATGGTAGTGATTATAAAGTCATGTTGCTTTACAATCTCTTTAATCTCTTCATTGGTCATATCCTCTATATTGCAGGTTATAAATTCAATGTTGCAGAGATTTTTGTAATAATTTAGGGTTTTTTCATCTATCTCTTCCTTGGTATATATGGTTATCTTATCTGGATTTGCAGATATTATTTTATTTAATCTCCTCTTTCCAACCTCTCCAAATCCAAAGATACATACCTTAAATTCCTTTAAATTAACAAATATGGGTATCATGGTATCAATTAATTTATTTTTTTATTTCTATTATTTTAATTCCCTATATAGGGCCTCTATTTTTTTAACAATAGCCTCCCATGAAAAGTTCTTTGAAAATTCCACTCCATTTTTACCTAATTTTATTCTTAAATCCCTATCATTTATTAAAATCTCTATCTTCTCCCTTAGCATCCTTGAATTATTTACCTCAAATAAAAAACCGTTATAGTTGTCCATGATTAATTCAGGAATACCTCCTACATTGGAACCTATAACACATTTTCCCGAGGCCATGGCCTCCAGTAGTGTCATACCAAGCCCTTCAGAGATAGATGGGAGTACTAAGAAACTACATCTTTTAATATACTCTGAAACCTCTAAGTGGTCCCTCCTACCAAGGAGTTCAATGTTTTTAATATTCTTTCTCTTTATATAATTCCTAATATCGCTAAAGAGGGGACCACTCCCTATAATCTTAAAATTGAAATCTATGTCCTTAATTGCATTTATTAGAGTAGGCAATCCCTTTTGGAGTACAAGGGATCCTACAAAAAGACCATAATCCTCATCAATATCAATATCCTGAAATATATTAAAATCCACTCCGTTGTATATTACTTCAGTTTTACTTCTATAATCCTTAGGAAGTTGTTCCTTTAAATAATTACTTACACAGATTATTCTATCACAGTGTTTAATGGCATAATTAAAGAATATCCTACCTATGGGATTCTTGGAGAGCAATAACACATCACTACCATGGAGGGTTAATAAATGGGGCAGGTTGTATCTTTTACTTAAAAGGGCTCCTAAAAAACCCTGAGGAAATGCATAATGGCTGTGGATTACCTCTATCCCATATTTTTTTATTATCTCCTTCCCAAGGAAATACCCATTATGGGCATAACTTAAACCCCTTATTCTTCTTATGTAGGGTACCTTATGGATCTTAGTATTCAAAGGCATCTCCTTTAATTTACCCTGGAAGTTATAGTTTAAAATGTGAAAATTATAATTATTTATATTATTTAGATGTTTTATTATACTTTCAACATGGTTACTTATTCCCCCTGTATAGGGATGGAAAATAGTGGGCATGAGTATATTCATATTATCCCTGTATTAAAACAAAATCATCAACCCATATTATTATAAATACAGTAATCCTAATGCTTAAATGATTTCCGCTACACTTCCAGTGCTTAGGAAAGTAGGGGGAAGGAGGGCGATTGTAAGGAATTCCTACTTTTTTATTTTTCCTTATATCTTTAAGTATTTAATTTTCTCCTTTTTTATTTTTATTTTTAATTTTTTTTAAATTATTTATTTTATTTATTTTATTTTTCATTTGTTTTTAATACTCTTAAAAATATTATCTTAATAAAAGTCCTTACTTAAACTTTTTAATTAGATAATCCCTAGCAAAACAATAACTACATTTAACCTTAAATAGTTTTATACTGTCGTCCATATTGTTGATGTTTCCACCATAGAAGTATCCCTCTAAGGTTGGACAGGGATAGATGTTTCCAACTTCATTGACAAAGAGGAGGTCTCCACTGTTTAGATAACAGTATTTATCCTTAGGTCTTCCCACTAAATTTTTTATATAGATGGGAAAATCCTTCATCTTTTCCAATAAACTCTTGAATTCATCCTCATCTGGCATTAAGGCTAAGTGTTCCCTCCTTTTAGGTTTCAAGATATCAAAACTTATACTCCTTATACCAAGGGAGATAAGATAATTTAAAAGATCTAAGAGATAAGGTAGGTTTTTATTGGTAACTACAGTTGTAATACCAAAGGGTAAGTCATTATTTCTCAAAAGATATATTCCCCTTATAGTATCCAAGGTAGAGGATCTTCCATCCATATAGGGTCTTAAGGTACTGTCTTTGGGATTTAGGGTATCCACACTTACCCCAACATTTAATTTTAACTCTTTAATCCTTTTAATAATATTCTCCTCCAACAGAGTTCCATTGGTCTGGATAGCGTAGGAAATGCTCCTATCAGGATAGTGGTCCATGCAGTAATTTATCACCTTCTCAATTAATTTAAAATTTAATAGAGGCTCCCCTCCAGTAAATTGGATCTTTAAATTATTATCATCCTTTAAAATGTAATCTATAGCATTTTTAGCAGTTTTAAAATCCATGTCTATTTTACCATTATTATCTTCCCTATAGCAGTAGATGCATCTTAAGTTACAGTTATTGGTTATTTTTAATATTAGAAACTTCATTTTATCACAGATAGTATTAGTTTTAAGTATAATCTTAAAAAAATAATATAAAAAAATTGAAAAATAATTTAAAATAATTAAAAAAATATTTTAAATAAAAAAATAAATAATTAAAAATAATAAAAATAAAATAGAATAATTTAAGATTTTAAAATTCCTAAAAAGAGAGTAAAACATAAAAAGTAAAAATCTTATCATTGTTTTCCCTAAGATATTCTAGCACTGGGAGAACAGGAGAATCCTTTACAGGAGGGTATTATGTAAGTTTATAATTAGGCCAAGATAATGACTTAAATTATTCCTTTTATTAATATTTTATCCCTTTATTATTAATTATTTTATTATGCTATAGATCATAATTTTAAGATATTATGTGTTTGATTATATAAAAATGTGATCACTATGGAATTAGGTATAGCAACAAAACTAAGTAAATTGAATGGATACTTTAACAATCTCAAGGATATTCCAGATAACACTGCCAATGAGTTGATAGAACTTAATAAAATCATTACTTCAAATTTCCATTATCATGTTATAGATATGGAAAATACCCCATTAACCAATGAAGAGGTACTGGATAATCTAAAAAAATGTGTCCTAACAATACAAAGTAAAAGAAAGGATGCCTTAGAACTTCTTGACCTATATTCCTCCTACGACTTTACAATTTCCATAGTCCTTGGAAACAATCACTATCTATCTAAGGAGGAATCTAAATTACCAAAGAATGTGATTTTAAGGTTGATTGATAAGGCATTGGAGGTAAGGGATGATATTTGGGTAGGCACTGAGGGTGTTGAGAATACTGTACTTAACATTATTCAGGAGATGGATCTAACTGCCTACTATATCTACGGAGGCACATGCCCCTCAATTATTCAAAAAAAAGTTATTTATGTGCCTTATGTCAAAAATATCAATAATGAGGTATTGAAAATAATGGAGGACTACCTAAGGAGAAGAAAAAATTATAGAGGAAACTATTGGGACTTTATATTGGAGTTGGATAACAGTAAAAAGGTAGAGGAGTTAAAGGATAGAAATGAGATTTTAATAGGTTATCCAGTATGTAATGGAAATCTCTTTTTGGAGATAGATAATTTTAAGGAGATATTTAGATAATTATTATTTTATTTTTTATATTTTTATTATTTTTATTATAATAATCTTTATTATTTTCATTTTTATTTTTAATATTATTTTCACAGGGTTTAATACTCTCCATAAACCTGAATTTTATATACATAGTATGTAGGGGAATATTCTCAACCTTCTCATTGTAGGGCTCTACCTTAACTACTATTACCTTAGTTCTGTTCCCATCGAGGGATTCCTTTATTACTCTTCTTAATTCTTCCTCCTGGGATACTTCTATGGCATCAATTCCACAGGCCTTTGCTATATCCTTTAAACTCGTAGTTTCAGTCTGAGTTTTTTGATTGCCTGTGGATCCATAGGCTGAATTATCTATTATGTAGAGTATAAAATTATCTGGCTGAGTATGGCCCATAGTGGATAAACTGCCTAAGTTCATGAGTACTGATCCATCTCCATCTATGGCTATTACCTTATTATCTAAGGATAGGGCTAAACCTAAACCAATGGAGGAGCACAATCCCATGGAACCTAACATATAGAAATTTTCGGCCCTATCCTTGATATGATAAAGTTCCCTACTTGGAAACCCTATATTGCAAACTATTAATTCATCAGTTATATACTCCATAAGTATTCTTATTGCATCTATTCTTCTTAGCAATATATCACCACTTCCTTACTACCTATATCTTTCAATTATCTCTCTAAGGTTTAAAATGCCCTTATGTATTACAGTACCCAGTAGTACTCCTTGGATTCCTAAGTTATGGCATTCCCTTAGATCTCCCTTATCCCTTACTCCCCCGCCAACATATATTGGATTATCTGTTTTATTAATTATTTCCCTTATCAATCTCCAATCTATGCCCCTTTGGGTACCTACAGAGGATATATCCAATACTATCAAAGGGATAGTTTTATCTAATCTATTTAAGATCTCCTCTAAGTTATAATTCATTGGACTTAATAATTTACCATCCTTGAAGTCTAAACTAAGTACTATATCCCTTCTATTTAATAGATCTAAATCCCTTAGAGTTTCTGTTCCTAAGATGATTCTATTGCATATATTTAGGGATTTAAGGTTTTCTACTTCTAAATTAGAGGTAATGCCACTATCCAAGATTTTGTATCCATTTATTTTCTTTATTATATGGAAGTTGTTGCCCGTCTTCATTATGGCATCTAAATCTGCAATATATATCTTCTCTGCTCCTTCCTCCAGGTATTTCTTTGCCACTTTTATAGGATCTGAGGAATTACATAGTACTGTTTTTAGTGGCCCATAGTTTCTTCTATCTCCTCCTTTACCATGAACTGCCATACCATTTAATATATCAACTACAGGTATAATTTCCATAGAATACCACATAATCTTATTTTTTAATTATGGTCTTAAAAAATTATTATCTAGAAATGCAACAATTAAATGTATAGAAGGAAAATATATTATAAGGTTATAAAACATCTATCAGAAGAAGAATTAGATAGAAAGATCAGATAGTAAAAAGACGCAAGAGTCCTTAAAAGACTTTACTTCATAAGGCATCTCTACAGAGTTAACTATAATTTTTTAGAAGCATTTTCAATATTGCCATTCTAACAGGTACTCCATAAAAGGATTGCTGGAAATATTTTGCCTGGGGAAGGCTATCTACTCTTGGATCTATTTCATCAACCCTTGGAAGGGGGTGCATAATAATTAAATTTTTATTTTGCACATGTTTCAATGCAAGTTTATAGGTTCCCTTTACCCTTTGGTATTCATTTAAATCGGGAAATCGTTCCTTCTGTATTCTTGTCATATAAACCACATCAATCCCTTCCAAATCTATATGCCCCTTTTCACAAAATTCTGTATTATTTTTCTCTAAGTCGCTTATTATTTCCTTAGGTATTCTAAGTTCCTCAGGAGATATAAAAGTTATTTTTATGTTATTAAATAGGGATAGGGCATGGCATAGGGAATGAACAGTTCTTCCATACTTTAGATCTCCAATAAAGGCTATTTTTATTCCATCTATTTTGCCCCTCTCTCTTTTTATAGTATATAAATCAAGTAATGTCTGAGTGGGATGTTGATTTGAGCCATCTCCTGCATTAATTATAGGTACTGTGGCATATTCACTGGCTAACCTAGCAGAACCTTCATAGGGATGTCTTATTGCTAGTATATCAGCATAATCACTTATTACTCTTATTGTATCTCCCAAAGTTTCCCCCTTCATAACTGAGGTATTTTTTATATCTGTAAAACCTATTACTGCACCACCAAGTCTCTTCATTGCCGTTTCAAAGGATAGCCTAGTTCTTGTAGAGGGCTCATAAAACAGGGTAGCAAGTATTTTTCCATTCATTATTTTCACTGTTTTTTTAGAGCGGAGTAAATTTTCCATTTTTTCAGATTCTTCAAGGATTTTTAGAACCTCTTTTTTTCCAATATCTTTAATTGATATTAAATGATTCAATTTCATTAATTCCATTAAATCACCAAAAGATTATATAACGATTATATAAAGTTTAATAATAATTTAAAATAATTTGCAATATATAGTTATTTTATAGTTATGATATATTACTTGATAAATTTTATAGTATATCCATATAGTCTCTTGATATAACTCAATAATAAATTTATTCATTATAAAAAATAAAATAATTATAATAAAATAATAAAATTAAACAATTAAAATAAATTTAAAATAAAATTAAAATTAAATATTTAAAATAATTTATTATCTAAATGGTGATATGTTGATACTTTTGGCAATACCCAATAAGGGAAGAATCTCTGAACCAGTTAATAAAATACTTGAAAAGGCTGGCTTAAAAATGACCATTAAGGGAAGAAGTTTATTTGCAAAAACCATAGATGAAAATATAAATGTAATGTTTGCCAGAGCAAGGGATATTCCAGAGTTTGTGGCAGATGGCGTGGCAGATTTAGGTATTACAGGATATGACTTAGTACTTGAAAGAGGGGTAGAGGATAGGATAGAGTTTCTTCTTGATTTCAATTTTGGAAAGGCCAATTTAGTAATTGCCACTCCTGAAGATTCCAACCTCTCCTCCATACAGGATTTAAAAAATGGTATGAAGATAGCAACAGAATTTCCAAATATTACAAAAAAATACTTAGAGAGTAAAAACCTAAATATGGAGATTATAGAACTTAGTGGAGCCACTGAAATAGCCCCATTTATAGGAGTTGCAGATTTAATTAGTGATCTAACCTCCACAGGCACCACTTTGAAGTTAAATAGGTTAAAATCCATTGATACAATAGTTTCATCCACTACAAGGCTAATAGCCAATAGGGATAGCATAAAAGATCCTAAAAAACAAAGTAAGATAAATCAGATAGTTTCAGGAATAAAAAGTGTTTTATATGCCCAAACAAAAAGATTGGTTATGATGAATGCTCCCAAAGAGATATTGGAAGATATTAAAAAAGTATTACCTGGAATGAGTGGCCCTACAATTTCAAAGGTTCTCTCGGATGACAGTATTGTGGCCATTCATGCTGTAATTGATGAAAGGGAAGTATTTTCTACAGTTGCTAAATTGGAGGAACTTGGGGCCAAGGATATACTTATAATACCCATTGAAAGAATACTATAGGATAATATCTATATTTTTATTAACTCCTTATAACTGATATAGAACAATATTAAACCAGATAATAGGGCATTTCCCAATAACATCCACATGATTATAATTTGAATCTTTGCGGCATAAAGGGGATCTACGCCACTTAATATCATCCCTGTCATGGCTCCTGGAATAAATATAATACCCACAGATTTTGCCATATTCATACTGGGTACAATTGAGGATTTAATTGCAATTGTCATAAAGGGCTTTAGTGCCTGAAACTCCCCTGCTCCCAATGATAAATAACCCCATAATTCATCCCTGTTGGATTTTATATGATCAATAATTTTATCCAATGCAAGGTGGACTGTATTCGTGGAATTTCCAATAGCCATGCCCATAAGGGGTATAACATACTTTGGTTCATAGGGTATTATCTTTGAAAATACCAATATGGATAGGGTTACAACAGTAATACTTAAAAAGGTTAAGAAAAGATATATAAACATCTTTCTTTTATGGATTACCTTAATTTTATTATTAACAATATATGTTGCTGTAAGAATCATTATACATATAATTAAGTATGTAAAAGCCATACCTCCATATTTAAAAACATAAATAAGAACATAACCTAAAAATATCAATTGAATAAGTGCTAAGATGGCAGAAACTAATAATTCCCTTTCTAATTTTAATTCCTCTTTAATTGACAGTATTATGGCAATTAATATAAATATAAATCCATAAATTAATTCTATCATAAAAAACCCCTTAAATCTCTTAATTATTTATTGTATTATATATAAAATATATTAAATTTTTTATAATTATTTTTCCTATTTTTTTAGATTAAAATAGTAATTAATATAGTTATAACCTTATTATTATATTTATTTTTAATTTTTTTATATTTTTCTATAATAAAATAATAGTACAATAAATTATAATAAAAAATATAATAAAAAATAATAAATTATAATTAAAGAATTAATAAAATTAATAAATTAAAGGATAATAAATGAATAAAATTAATAAATTAATAAAATAAAAATTATTTGGAGAGAAAAAAATGTTTAATAAAAAAGAAATTATAGAAATGGCAAAAAAGGATTTTGAAGGGGCATGGAAAATTACAAAGAAATTAATACCTCCAAAACATATAGATAAAAGATATCCAAGAATAAAAATGGAATATGGGAAATCCCATCCTATAATGGATACAATAGAGAGACTTAGACAAAGTTATTTAAGAATGGGGTTTGAGGAGTATATAAACCCTGTAATTGTTGATGAAAGGGATATTCATAAACAGTTTGGACCTGAATCTTTGGCAGTGTTGGATAGATGTTTTTATTTGGCAGGGCTTCCAAGACCTGATGTGGGCTTAGGATATGATAAAATCCAGGAAATTGAAAAATTAGGTATAGAAATAACCTCTGAAAAAAAAGAGAATTTAAGGAGAACCCTCCATGACTATAAAAAGGGAGTACTGGATGGAGATGACTTAGTATTGGAAATTGCCAATGCCCTTGAGGTATCAAATGAAATGGGGTTGAAAGTATTGGAAAACATATTTCCTGAATTTAAGGAATTGACTCCTGAGCCCCTAACTCTAACATTGAGGAGCCACATGACCTCTGGCTGGTTTATTACCTTATCCAATCTTATGGGTAAAAAATCTCTGCCCTTTAAGTTATTCTCCATAGATAGATGCTTTAGAAGGGAACAAAAAGAGGATAAAAGCCATCTTATGACCTACCATTCTGCATCCTGTGTAATGGTTGGAGAGGATGTTTCCATAGATGATGGAATGGCTGTTGCAGAGGGATTGCTTTCCCAATTTGGATTTACTAAATTTCAATTTAGACCTGATGAGAAAAAGAGCAAATACTATACCCCAGAAACCCAAACTGAGGTTTATGCCTACCATCCAAAATTAAGGGAATGGTTAGAGGTTGCCACCTTTGGAGTATATTCCCCTATTGCATTGAGTAAATATGATATAGAAGTTCCTGTTATGAATTTGGGCCTTGGCGTTGAGAGACTTGCCATGATAATATACAACTATGAGGATGTAAGAAGGATGGCCTATCCACAATTCTACAATAGTGCATTAAGTGATAGGGATATCGCCTATAGTATAAATATTGATAAAATGCCTATTACAGATGAACTTTATAATTTAGGGTTGGATCTGGCAGAGGTTTGTGTATTAAACAGGGATAAATCCTCCCCTTGTGAGGTAGTACTTGAAAAAAATATAAAATTTTACAATGTGGTAAAAATAATAAGAATCACCATATATGAGAGGGAAGAGGGTAAGAGGTTATTGGGACCTTCCATATTAAATAAAATCTATGTCTATGATGGAAATATCTTGGGTATTCCAGAATCAAATGAAGGTATTAAGGAGGAGCATTATATGGAACTTCTTAAAGAGGCAAGGAACCATGGAGTTTCAACAGAGATAAGATATATTGATTCAATATCCCTTAAAATTGCACATAAAATAGAGGAGGCCCTTGTATCAAATATAGATCACTTAAAAATAAGAATACCCATAGTTAGAAACCTTGGGGATGTAAATCTAAAGGTAGAGGATATGGCATTAAAATATATTATGGGCAATAATAAAATCATAGATATTAGGGGGCCTGTATTCCTAAATATTGAAGTGGAGATTACTGATGGGAAAAATTAATTGCATTTAATGAAAATTAATTAAAAATTTTATTGTGTTATCTATGTTAATTAATGGATCCATAAAAGAATAATTCTTATGTTAATATTAGTGAATATTTAGGAAATAAAATCAATAGATTAATGAATTGATATATATATATATATATATATATATATATATATATATATATATATATATATGTGGATTAAATTTATATACTTAATCATATCCATATATATAACGAATACTATTGAAAATAAAGCATATATCGTAAATAAATGTATCGAATATCATTAAAAATAAAAAGGAGGCATATTATGAAAATTTCAATATATGGGGCAGGAAATCAGAAATTTTATATGGACACCTTAAAACTTCATGAGAAGCAGGGAGGGGAACCTCCCTTTAATGGAGGAGCAATGGCAATAGAATTCGCCAAGGCAGGGCATGATGTTGTACTATCTGAGTCTGATAGGAGTATAATGAGTGAAGATCTCTGGAAAAAAATTGAAGAGTCTGGCGTTAATGTGGTCAATGAGGATATAGTTGCTGCAGAGCACGGAGGGATGCACATCCTAACAAGGCCATTTAGTGAAAATACCATAAAATCAATTAAAGAGATACTTCTGGAGAATATACCAAAGGATTCAACCATAGCAATTACTGATTCAACTCCTATAATAATGATATATTCCAACGTAGAAAGGGAATTGAGATTAAAGAGAAAGGATGTTGGATTAATATCCATGTGCCCAAATGCAATTCCAGGCTCTAAATTGTATTCAAGATATATTATGGGATATAAATCCCTTGATGGAGATGAATACGCCACAGAGGATCAATTCAATAAATTTATTGATCTAATAAAAAGTACAGGGAGAGAGGTCTCTATTAAACCTATAGATATTATACCATTAATGGCAGGATTACCTGTACATTTAACTACTGTAACATTAAGTGGAGTTTTAAATTATTATAAAATGAAGCATGTAGCAACAGGAAACTCTGAAAAAACCTCTGAAAGGGAAATTTTATACATATTACAGGGATTATCCTCAATACTGGAAACTTCTGGAATTAGAGGGCTTTTAAAGGCCTTGGATATTGAATCCTTCATTGAAAATGCAGAAGCAAGTAAATTATTGGATGAACAGAAAGACCTTGAATCTGCAATATATGTGCTATCCAATTTAACTGGAGAATTTACAGAAGAAATAGGGGAAAGTGAAATAAAACCAGTTAGTATTGTAGCCTCCCAGGCATTAGTGGAGGAGGTTAGAAAGACCATAGGGGGCAGTGCTGCAGATGGTATGATAAGTAGATGTAAAAAAAAATTTCTTGCTTGATTAAGCAATAAATTAAGATATATAAATATTAGTAATTTATATTAATTTTTAATATTTTTTTATTTTTTTTATGATTCTTTTTATTTATTTTTAATATTTATTTTAATTATTTTAACTTCCCAAATATTCCTGAATCTTCTCTGCAAGGGTTTCATAGGTCCATTTTAATTTATCCCTATCCTTCTCCAAAAGGGTAGATCTAAATCCATACAATGGACTGTTGAAGGAGGACATTGGCACCATACATATACCTGAAGATGCCAATAGATAATAAATAAATTTCATATCCTCAGGTTTTCCATTAGATACTACATCAATGTATTTTTTGAGATCCTTATTTTCTATCTTTAACCTTTGATTGCCATTTAATTTATTACTATCAAATGCCACTCCCATATAGAATGCCCCGTATGTTTTATTTACAATTAGCCCTTCAATAGGTTTTAATTTTTTGTAGGCAATGTTAGAGGCCCATTCATAATGCTTTTTTCTCTCATCCAAATACTTGTAAAATCTTTGATCTCCCATAACCTTAGGAATAACCTTTTGTGGCAATGTTGTAGAACATACCTCTATCATTTTAAACTTACATATGCCTTCTATATACTTTTTAAATACTTCATCCTTATCAACATTGTATATCTCTATCCAACCACATCTCGCACCAGGCCAGGGGAATTCTTTGGATATTCCCTTTAAGGATATACCACATACATCATCAATAACCTCAGATAAATAAGTGTGTTTTTTACCATTATATACTAAATGGTGATATATCTCATCACATAGAATAAAGAGATCATATTCATTGGCAATATCCACAATCTCATCCAATATTTTTTTTGGATAAACTGCACTTGTGGGGTTTCCCGGATTTATTATAAGTATTCCAGATACTGCTGGATTGTACTTAACCTTATTCCTAAGATCATCTAAATCAGGATACCAATTATTATTCTCATCTGTTAGATACATTAAAGGATGGCATTTGGCATGTAATCCTTCTGCAGAGGAATGAGTAGGATATGCAGGAGAGGGGCCTATAATCCTTGATTCCTTTCTCAACAATCCATATATTTTTGTAATAGCATCTCCAAGGCCGTTAAAGAATATAATATCTTCAGAGGTTATTTGGGCACCATTTTTTTTATTATTTTCCTCTGCAAGGAATTCTCTGGTCTCTAAAAGTCCCTTTGTTGGGCAGTATATGTAGGATTCATCATCCATAATGGTTTCTGAGATAATCTCCTTTATCCACTGGGGTATCCTTTCTCCCTTTATTATGGGATCTCCAATATTTTCCCATGTTATATCCATGCCATAACTCTCTACCTTTCTTGCAACTTCCACTATTTCCCTTATTTCATAGGTAAGTTCAGTGGCTCCCTCATGCATTATATTTGTTCTCATTTTTACCACAGATTTATTTATTTTCTGGTTTTTAATATTTATTTTAATTAAATAATATACTTTAATAATAGTGTTTTAATAGAACTCTATTTTAATTATTAATTCATTAGTATAACCCTAATCTATAGCAATATGGAAAATGATGTTATAATATATAATAATTTCTATTATGGTGATTTCCCTGTATTGATATAATACCGCGGTATTATAAGTAATAATTAATAATTAAATAAAAATAAAATTATACTTTTATAATGTATTATGTTGATAATGTATTTATATATAAATTTAATAATTTATTAATGATAAGGAATTTATTATTAATCCATTCAAAAATAATTCTAAAAATAAATTTTAATGTCTGGACTTTATAATTTACACTAATTGGTGAGTATAATGGTTCAATTATCTGAGATTCATTTAAAAAATTTTAAATCATTTAAAAATGCCAAATTAAAAATACCGCCTGGATTTACTGCCATAATGGGTCCAAATGGCTCTGGGAAATCTAATACTATTGATGGCATCTGTTTTGTACTTGGAAAAACCTCTGCAAAATCCCTAAGGGCTGGAAGATTTAATGAATTAATTACCTACCACAAAAATAAAAGGGCTGAATATGCTGAGGTAATATTACTATTTGACAATAGGGACAGAAAAATACCCATAGATTCCGATAAGGTGGGAGTTTCTAGAAAAGTAAAATTAAAAGGGGATAACAACTATTATTTAATATGGTATGAAGAAGAAGGGAAAAAAACAGATGGGAAAGGAAGTGATAGGAATAACAACCTAAAAGACGATGATAATAAAGATAATGATAATAATAAAAGCAAAGACATAAAACCAAAACTCATTGAAAAAAGAAAAAAGATTAAAAAATCCCAGGTAATAGATATATTTAACAAATTATCATTAAGTGGGGATGGATTAAACATAATACTACAGGGAGACCTTATAAGGTTAATAGAGATGTCTCCAAGGGAAAGAAGGAAGGTAATAGATGAAATAAGTGGAATTTCAGAGTATGATGAAAAAAAGGAAAAGGCCCAGAAGGAATTGGAGAGGGCAAGGGAATATATTGAAAAAATAGATATAAGAGTAAACGAAGTAAAAGCCAGTCTTAAAAAACTTAAAAAGGAAAAGGAAGATGCTGAAAAATACCGCATATTAACAGAGGAATTAAAAACTGTGAAGTATGTTCTTACCACTAAAAAAATAGAGGTATTAAAGGCAGTATTGGATAACCTAAACAATAATATAATGGAATTAAATAAATCCAAAGGGGAATATAAAAATAAAATAAATTATATAGAGGAGAATATATCCAATTTAAAGGAAAAGTTGGAAAATATAGTGGAGGAATTAAAGGAAAAGGGAAATGAAGAGGTTATGGAACTCCATAAAACCATTAAAGAACTTGAATTGACCATTGAAAACCATAGAAAAAACCTTGAAAACTCCCTAAGGGAATTGAAGTATTCCAATGAACAGTTAGAAAATAAGAAAAAAGAATTAAATGAAACCCGTGAAAAGATTGAAACACTAAGAAAGGAGACCATGGAAAGGGAGGAGGAAATAAAATCAATAAATGAAAATATTAAACTTTTAGAGGAAGAAAAAAAATCCCTGAGATCAACCATGGAAAAATGGGAAACCCATATAAATATACTTAAAAACCAGGAGGGAAAACTTACTGAGAGATTCAGTGAATATCAAATGGAATTACATAAATTAAGAACAGAATTAAATAGGGTTGTTGGAGATATTGATAAAAAATCCTTTCAAGTGGCTCAAAATAAGGAAATTATAAAAAAACTTGAAGAGGAATTAAAACTATTGGATAGGGGAGATGTAGATAGTAAATCCATATACAGGGAGTTAGAGGATGTCTCTGTGGAATTGGAATTTTTAAAGAAGAAATTAAAAAAACTTGAAGAGGAAAGAAAGGTCCTTCAAAGGAGAAGGGAGGAACTATATGGAGAATATGCTAAGGAAAATGGTAAGATCAAGGCATTGAAGGGAATGGAGAATTACAATTTAAATAATACTATAAAGAGTATCTTGGATGCCAATCTACCAGGGGTAATTGATATCGTTGGAAATTTGGGAAAAACTAAGGAAAAATATAAATTGGCAATTGAGGTTGCAGGGGGTAATAGATTAAATCATATTGTGGTTAGAAGAATGGAGGATGGGGTTAGAGCCATAGAGTATTTAAAGAGAAATAAACTTGGAAGGGCTACATTTTTACCCATGGACAGAATAAGGGGCAGGGAACCAGAGAATATTATAGATGAGGGAATAATAGGGAGAGCAATTGATTTAGTGGAGTTTAAGGAGGAATATAGAAATATATTAAACTATGTATTTGGAAATACCTTTATTGTAAAGGATCTAAAAACTGCCAAGGAACTTTCAAAGAGATATAGAGGTAGGTTTGTATCCCTTGAAGGGGATGTGATAGAGCCCTCAGGGGCCATGGTAGGAGGTAGTGTCAGATCCTCTGCCAATATAAGGGTTGAAATAGATACCTCAAAACTTGAAAAACTTGCCGAAGAGTTAAAGAATATAGAGGAAAGATTAAATGGTAAGGATGAGGGGATAATTAATAAAATAGAGGAAATAAATGAAAAAATAAATATGTACCATAGTAAAAAGATAGAATTGGAAAATAAATTAAAGTTTATAAAGGAAAATGAAAAGAGAAAAGTGGAGGTTCTAAAAAATAATAAAATAAAAATAAAGGAACTTCAATTAATAAATAAAAAGATTAATGAAGAATTAGGAGATTTGGAAATTTTAAAGGATGAATTGGACCATAAAATAAAAGATATTGAAGAAAAAATTGAAGATACTCTCCATAAAAAAGAGAGGGTATTACAGGAATTAAAATCCTACGAGGACTCTTCAATTATAAAAAGAATTAAGGAATTAGAGGAGAAAATAGAAAATCTAAAAAAAAGAAGGAATACTTTGGAAAATGATACAAAAAGGAATGTTACACTGATAAAGGAGGTTCTTATTCCAAAGATGAGTGAGATTAATGAAAAAATAAGGGAATTAAATGAAAAAATAAATATGCTCCAAAAAAATATTGAATTTTACAAAAATAGTATTGAAAAGAATATTAAAGTATTAGGGGAGAAAAGGGAGAGATACCTTAAATTAAGTGAAAATTTAGAGGAACTTACAAATAAAAAGATGGAATATGAAGAGGAAATAAAAAAATTGTATGATGATAAAAAAACAATTACGGAAAAAATTGAAGATATGACCAATGAGATAAATAAACTATCCATAGATAAGGCAAAGTATGAAACAAAGTTAGAGGATGAGGAGAAAAAACTATATCTCTGTGAAGGGATTGAGGATATATCTGAGGATATATTGAATAAAATAAGCAATATGGAAATTAACGAATTGGAAAAGCATTCCATAAAACTTGAAAATACCATTAAGGAACTTGAGCCAGTAAATATGAGAGCCATTGAGGACTATGCCTATATCGAAGAACGTTATGGAGAGTTATTCAATAAAAGAAAGGAATATGAAAAGGATGAAATGAAGTATATTCAATTAATTGAAGAGGTTGAGAAGAGAAAAAAAGAGGTATTTATGGAGGTATTTGAGAAGGTATCTAAAAACTATCAAGAGATCTATAAAAGTATAGGGGGCACGGGTAAGTTAAGTTTGGAGAATCCTGAAAACCCATTTGAAGGGGGCCTATTAATAGATGCCTCTCCACAGAATAAAAGCCTTCAAAGTTTAGATGTTATGAGTGGCGGAGAGAAATCCTTAACTGCATTAGCATTTTTATTTGCCATTCAAAATTTAATGCCTGCTCCATTCTATGTTTTAGATGAGGTAGATGCTGCCCTTGATGCTAAAAATGCAAGTTTAATAGGGGATATGATAAAGAATGCCTCAAAGGAGTCCCAGTTCATAGTAATATCCCACAGGGAGCAGATGATCAATAAGGCAGATACCCTTTATGGAGTATATATGGAGAATGGATTAAGTAAGATAGTTGGAATAAAGTTGTAATTGGTTGTATATATTATTATTTTCCATAATTTTTTTATATTTTAATGTTTTTTTATTTTTTATCCTTATAGTATTATTGGAAAATTATTAATATATTAAAATTATAATTTTATAATTATTTAATTTTTTAAATTTTATATTGCCCATTTCTTTCCTCTATACTCTTATTTAATGATATATACGCTATTAAAAAATAGAGGAGATAAAATGTTGAACAAAATAGCCCAGTATTTTGAATTTGACAAACATAAAACAGATTTTAAAATAGAAACCTTGGCAGGAATAACTACATTTATGACCATGGCCTATATCATATTCGTAAATCCTCAAATATTAAGTGTTACAGGAATGGATTTTGGAGCCGTTATGGTGGCTACCTGTATAGCATCGGCAATTGCCACATTGGTTATGGGGGCCTATGCCAAGTATCCCTTTGCCCTGGCTCCGGGTATGGGTTTAAATGCCTATTTTACCTATGGAATATGCTTAGGAATGGGAGTGGATTGGAGAGTTGCATTGGGCGCAGTGTTTATCTCAGGAATACTCTTTATAATTTTAACCCTTACAAAGATAAGATCCATGATATTCAATGGAATACCTAACACTATTAAATATGGAACTGCAGTTGGTATTGGGTTGTTTATTGCATTTATAGGGTTAGAAAGTGCAGGAATAGTTGTAAGTAGTGAGGCTACCCTGGTAACCTTGGGAAATCTAATGGCGCCTCAAACCCTACTGGCATTATTTGGGATATTTTTAATTGGAATTCTAATGAGTAGAAAAATAGTTGGGGCCTTACTATGGGGAATAATCTTAGTATCCCTAATTGGAATGGCAATGGGTCTATCTCCCATTCCAGAGGGCATAATTTCAATGCCTCCTTCCATAACTCCCACATTTATGCAATTGGATATAATGGGAGCCTTAAACTTGGGATTATTAACAATTATACTATCATTATTTATGGTAGATCTATTTGAGACCTTGGGAACATTAGGGGCATTAAGTTCTCAGGCAGGATATTTAAAGGATGGAAAATTACCAAGGGCAGATAATGCCCTAATGTCAGATTCCATAGGTACAACTATTGGCTCACTATTGGGTACCTCAACAGTAACCACATATATTGAATCTGCAGCAGGTATTGCATTGGGGGGAAGAACAGGATTTGTATCAATTATTGTGGCCCTACTCTTTTTGTTGGCATTATTTTTCTATCCCTTAGTAAAGGCCATTCCTGCTTATGCCACGGCTCCAGCCTTAGTTATTGTTGGTACTCTGATGATGAGCCATGTTAAAGAAATAGATTGGGAGGATGTCCCTGAGGCCATTCCTGCCTTTATGACTTTAATATCCATTCCATTAACCTACAGTATATCAACAGGATTGGCATTGGGATTCATATCCTATCCCATTCTAAAAATTGCCAGTGGAAAGGCTAAAGAAGTCCATTGGATTGTATATATATTGGCAATAATCTTTGCATTGAAGTTTTATTTACTTTAAAAAATAATATATAATAATTTTTTTTAATTTTCTTTTTTATATTTTTTATTAATAATTTTTTAATTATTTTTATTATTTTTTTTAATTATTCTTTCTATGTACAAAAATACAACTGTAAAAATAAATAGGGAGGATATTAATGTTCCATAGGCTCCTCCTACAATACCCATGTTTTTAACAAACACATAATTTAAAATACCATTTAAAAGGGCTCCAATTAAAAGGATATACAAAGGTATCTTGGCATATCCCAAACCCTGGAGTGAAGAACTACATATAGTATAGGAACTCATAAAACCTGCTGAAATTGAAAGTATTTTTAGTGATAGAGAGGCCCTGTAATCCTCTATCCCAAAGAATATCATTAAAACCTCCTTTGAGAATATAAACATTATTGCGAGGACTGGTACTATTAAAATTAAATTTATTAGAAGAGCCCTTTTAATATTCTTAAAATCCTTTGTCTTAGCCATTCTTGGCAATAGGGGTATGGCTATTGCAGAGGCAAATAAAAAAACTCCACGGGATAGTAGGGATGGATATCCATATATACCATTATCCTGGGCTCCCAATAGGGACATTATGATTATACTATCCAGATCATTTAAAAGACGATAGGATGCACTTCCCAGGGCTATTGGTATAGCATAGAGTAGTATTTCTTTAATTAACTCTTTTTTCTCTTTAATATTATTTAAAGTGTCCCTTATAGGGGTATTAACATTTAAATGCTTTTTTAAGAGATGGAACCCAAATACTCCTCCAAGGAGATAGGCAAGGGATATGGATAGTATAGTCCCTAAAACTCCCAAATATATTGAAAGTACTACTACAAGAGGTATCTTAAAAGAGTGCTCAACTATCCAAGTTTTTGAGAGGTCCTTTATTTTTAATATTCCCTGTAAGGCCCCTCTACTCCAGGATAGGAATGAAGAGGATAGCACTGCCACTCCCACAACGATGTAGAGTGTTGTATCTATATTACTATAACCTCCTCCAAGTATGTACTTCAATAGAACCATAAAAATAGCCCCTAAGGTTGAAAAAAATACCATTATAACTAACACAGAAAAAATCCAATTATTTTCCTTTTCATTGGAGTATTCAGAGATATACTTTGCCATTGAGGGAGCAATCCCCGAACAAAAAAATATTGTTACAGTATCCATTAGAGGCAAAAGTCCCCTGAGGATTCCAAAACCTTCTGTACCAAGAATAAGGGCAGTTATAAAGTAGAAAAGGTAGGCCATCCCCTTGGAATAGATATTGGAAAATACCATATAGGCACTATCTTTAATTAAGTGGTCCTTTTTTAAATTTTTCAATTTTCCAAAGGGAAGAGGGTTTTTTATCATAGTTTCCCATAAAATAAAAATAATTATAATTAAAATTAATAACAATACTGGTAATTAATAATATAGTCAAATGCATAACATCTTAAACTTATTTTCCATAATATAAATTTTTTTAAAATAAAAAATAATGTAAAAAATAAATAAAATTATTGATAAAATAATAAATAATATAATTTAAAAGGTTTTATATTGATAATAGAGAGAATGATTTAAGGTCCTGCCTTAGATTAATATAACTTTTATAATACCTGCCTTTTTAATGGATTACCTTTTTCCCAGTGCTTAGGATTATCTGGGGGTAATCAAGTATTTTAATAATTTTGAGATTTTTTATTTTATTTTAATCATTTTCTATTTTTTTTATCCCTTTAAATATTATTATTTTATGTTTTTTTAATTTTTTTAAATTATTTTTTTATTGAATTTTTTGGAAGTAAGGTTTTTTATTTAGTATAAATAATTTTGCTTAATAATATATTTTATTTTTATATAATCCCCATAATAATTTTATATCTACTCAAATTCAATAGTGGCAGGAGGTTTATCAGTAATATCAAAAACTACCCTTGCAACATTTGGGACCTCTGAAGTAATCCTCTTACTTATTCTCTTTAAAATGGCAAAGGATATTTCAGGGACATTTGCAGTCATGGCATCTAAAGACTCTACCATTCTAATAGCCACTACCCAATTATATTCCCTTACGTCTCCCTTTACCCCTGTGGCCTTTGTATCAAGTACGGCAGCAAAGTATTGCCATAGTTTTTTATTAAGTCCCTCTTTCTCTATCTCCTCCTCAACTATGGCATTGGCCTCCCTACATACCTCTAACTTTTCTAAGGTAATCTCTCCCAATACCCTTACAGCAAGACCTGGACCAGGGAAGGGCTGCCTATTGGCTATTTTATCTGGAAGTCCCAATTCCTTTGCAACTATCCTAACCTCATCCTTGTAGAGATCCCTTAATGGCTCTACAACCTCTAAAACCATTCCACTTGGTAGGGCTATGTTGTGATGGGTTTTAATATCTCCCTCACTCTCTATCCAATCTGGAGCTATGGTACCTTGAACAAGTACCTCCTCTCCGTTCTCCTTTGCAACCTCCTCAAATACCTCAATAAACAATCTGCCAATTATTTTTCTTTTCTCCTCTGGATCCTTTATTCCACTTAACTCCTTTAAAAATAGATCTTTCTTATCTATTATCTTTAAATTTATTCCCAAATCTCCTTTGAATATATTATATATCTCCTCGGCCTCATTCTTTCTCATAAGTCCTGTATCAACAAACACGGCCAACAATCTATCCCCAATAGCCTTACTTGCAAGTACTGCAGCCACAGAACTATCAACTCCCCCACTAAGGGCTATTATGGCTTTTCTGTCTCCTATTTCCTCTTTTAATTTTAAAATACTTTCTTCTATAAATTCACTGGCATTAAACACTCCCTATCACCATTTTTATATGAATTTATTTATTTTATTTTTAATAATTATTTTATTTATTTTTTTAATTATTTTTATTTTAATTTTTCTTAAGGGCCTCTTTAACCAATCCATCAAATAAGGGATGAGGTTTATTAGGTCGTGATTTAAACTCCGGATGTCCCTGTGTGGCTATAAAGTAGGGATGATCAGATAATTCAATAAGTTCTGCAAGTTTTCCATCTGGAGAGAAACCTGATATAATCAAACCATTACTTTCAAGTATATTATGATACTTAGGATTTACCTCATACCTGTGCCTATGTCTTTCATATACCTTCTTACTTCCATAAAGGGAGTATGCCAAGGTATCCTCCTTTAATATTGCAGGATAGGCCCCAAGTCTCATGGTACCTCCCTTTTCCTTTAAATTTACCTGGTCAGGTAATAGATCTACTACAGGATGAGGAGTATCTTCATGGAACTCTGTGGAGTGTGCTTCCTTTAAATTACAAACATTCCTGGCATATTCAATTACAGCACACTGCATTCCTAAGCATATTCCTAAGAAGGGTATTTTATTTTCTCTGGCATATTTAATTGCATTGATCTTTCCATTTACCCCCCTCTCCCCAAATCCTCCTGGAACCAATATTCCATCCAATACCTCATTTTCCCTATAATTATCAAGTATCTCATTATAGTTTTTTGTGTCCAATTCCTCGGAACCTATCCATTTAATATTTACCTTAGTGTCATTCTTTGCCCCAGCATGGACCAAGGCCTCAATTATACTCATATAAGCATCCCTAAGTATAACATATTTACCAATAATGGCAATATTAACCTCATTCAATGGGTTTATTATTCTATCTACCATGGATCTCCATTGGGATAGATCAGGCTTAATAGTCTCTTTAATGTTCTTATTACTATCATCATACTTTTTATGATATATTTCCATCAATTTGAGTTTTTCCACTATTAAATTACCTATTCCTTCCTTTTCAAGATTCAAAGGTACCTCATAAATAGTTTTAGCATCTCTGGCCTCAATTACAGCATCCTTTTCAACATCACAAAAGAGTGCCAATTTCTCTCTAATTTTTTCTCCAATGGGAACCTCTGTCCTACCTACAAGTATATCTGGTTGAATACCTATTCCCCTTAATTCCTTTATACTATGTTGAGTGGGTTTTGTTTTTACCTCTCCAGCAGTTTTTATGTAAGGTAAAAGGGATACATGAACATATAGTACATTGTCCTTTCCCACATCCTTTTTAAATTGCCTTATGGCCTCTAAAAATGGGAGACTCTCTATATCTCCAACAGTACCTCCAATTTCCACTATGGTAATATCGTAGTTTTCACCCAAATTTTTAATTCTTCTTTTAATCTCATCTGTGATATGAGGTATTACTTGAACAGTTTTTCCCAAGTAATCCCCTCTTCTTTCCTTTTCAAGGACAGTTTTATATATCTTTCCAGTGGTTATGTTATTATCTGCCCTTAGGGAAACATCTATAAACCTCTCATAGTTTCCAAGGTCTAAATCTGTCTCCCCTCCATCGTCTGTAACAAATACCTCTCCATGCTCATAGGGAGACATGGTACCTGCATCTATCTGTAGGTAAGGATCTATTTTAACCATGTTAATTTTGAAATCACGTGCCTTTAGGAGCCTTCCTATGGAGGATGCAGTAATGCCCTTGCCCAAGGAAGAAACTACTCCGCCTGTAATAAATATATACTTCATAATTAACCCCCTATTAGGATAATCCTATAATGTTTTATAAGGCCAATATATGGGTTTTAGTATATAATTTAATGTATTTTTAAACATAATTATATAATTTAAACCTTACTTCCCATCAAAAATAATATATACTAAAATAACCTATATAAAGATTATGAACCCCGTAGAAAAAATACATTAAGAGAGATTATGAACCTAGTAAAAAAATACATTAAGGAGACAGACAGAATAAGAGAATTAATAAAACCACTATCCATCTAAGGCCAATAAGGAAGTAATGTCCCTGTACGACCTGATAACTTTTGGAATTCTTGCTCACCTATATTTCAATGGAGTTATAAAGCATGCTTATACTCACTTTATTGAAGATCTCGAACTGTTTCCTAAGATTAGATATAATAAATTGATTGAGAGGCTTAATAGATATGAAGATCTACTGTACAAGGTTCTTGATTATGTATTTAAGAAAATTTCAGAGGGAAAAGTAAAGATCGTTGATGCTAAACCAGTTGAAACGAAAGAACTTGTAAGATCTAATAGATACAAAAAGAGAGGAGAATCTAGAATAATAAGAGAAGAGGAGTCAGTGGGATATGCTCCATCAAAAAAAGATATTACCATGGTTACAAGATAACCTGTGTAACAGATGGAAAGTATATTAACCTACTTTACATAAGTACTGCAAAAAAACATGATTTAACCATTCTCAAGGAAAAAGAAGAGGATTTTACTGAAAGATTAAAAGGAGAAACTGTCATAGGCGATAAAGGATACGTAAGTAAAGAGTTCTCTGAAAAAATGAAGAAAAAGGACGTTATATTCGTTGCAATGAAAAGAAAAAATATGATAAAGAGTGATGAGGAACGGGGGTACCATGGATTTCTTTCTAAATTAAGAAAGAAAATTGAAACACTTTTCTCAGTTGTAGATAACCTTGGACTGAGATTTATAAGGGCTGTAAGTAGAAGAGGCCTGGCAGTTAAGATTATTCTTAGTCTGTTAGCTTTTAATTTTTATCGGTTAAGGAGTGATGGGAACTAGGGTAATTTAATACAAATTTATACTAATCTATAAAATTTTAAAAAATTAATAAAATTAAAAATAAAAAAATAAATAATAATTAAAAATAATAGATTTTATAATTTAAAAGGTTTTATATTTTATTAAAAAATTTATAATTAATATAACATTAACTTATTTCCTAAGAACTTTAAAAAAATATTAGATTTTATTAATCTTTTAAAGTTAAGATTTTTTCTTAAATCTTTTTATTTAAGGAGAATAAAACCCTTATTTTGCTATATCATAGTGGCAATGCCCCTTTGTTGGGTCTTCTCCCTATAAATTGTTTAAAAAATAAATTTTATATTAATAATTCTATATATTTTATTTTTTATAATTTTATTAATTTTTTTAATTATTTTATTTTTTATTACAATACGCCATTACTCTTTATTTAAAAAAATTTAAAAATATAAATTATTTAATTTTTTCTGCCAACAGGAGTAATTTTATATTTTACGCCATATTGGATTCCTGTAGTATCTTTTGTAGAGACTCTTGTAATTCCATTAATCTCTCCTGGAGTTTCTTTTCCTGTTTTTCCAAGGTTTTTGTTCTTAATTTTAAAGTTTCCAATTTTTCTTTTAATTCCTCTTCAACTTCTCCCTTATTTCTTTTTATTAAGATACCTCCAGCCATTTTATATACGTCATCAGACTGGGAGATTTCCATTTCCTTTAGAGCCTTTTCCATCTCTGCTATTTGGGATTCTATCTGTTGTTTTTGTAGGGTTATGGCCTGCAACTGCTGTTGAAGTTGTTGAAATTGCATTAACTGACTTTGTACATTTTCTGGTAATTCCATAGTAATTCCTCCTATTTTAATTTTTTTAGTGGTTATTTATATAATTATTAAATTTATTTTAATTGATTTATAGGAATTCTATATATTGTTATAATGTTAATTTATAAATACTTTCCGCAACCTTTATCCATCTAAGGTAAGAGTATAAAGATGCCTTTAAAATACTTAGATCATTTGCAAATACTTTTATATGTATTTTATTTTCCTTAATATCCATAATACCCTTGGATTTTATTTGAGTATCTAAATGCTCCAATAGTATGCTATTATATAATATATTTGCTTCCCTATTTGAATTACAATCTATCTCCAAGGAAAATTTATATTTATAAGTATTACTGCTGAAGGATATAATCCCCATACTATCCCTTTATATTACCTAATGATTATTATATACAATTATTATATACAATTATCATATATTATCCATCTTTATAAATATTCTCGTTGGTATTTATTACCTTTAGTGATTTAACAGAGATTAATGGGCCTATTTTTTCATTGTCCATATAAAATTGAATATAAAATAGAACATCCTGTTCTCTGTCATTTTTCAAAGGATTGCCTTCAAAGGACATTCTAAAATAGGAATTCTTATCAAGTATTCCAAAATCTTCAAAAAAATCGTAAAATAAACTTTTATATTTTATGGCATCTCCAAAAAATTCCATATTTATTTTGCATTCTATGTTTTCTATCTCCCTATTGCAAACTTCCCTTTGAAGTTTTACAGATATGGATAATATTAATAATTTACCCTTAATACTGTTATAAAATTTTATTTTGCCAGGATTTCCTTTGTATTCTCCTATGAGTATTATCTTAGGATAATTATTTAATATTTCACGTAAGGAAGTTTTACCCCTTGTTAAAACCTTTCCAGAAAGTACCCTTGCCAAATCATTTACAAAACTTCTAGTTCTTTGGGAGGGCTTTCGTGATGTGGTTATCACAATCATTTTTTTACCAGTGTTTATCTTGCTATTATTTTTTTAACAACCTTTGGTCTTAATTTTATTAGAATTTTATTACTACAATGTGGGCACTTTGCCTTTAAACTTAATTCATCTGAGTAGATAATCCTACCACATTTGGAGCATTTATATTCTGCCATAATCTCACCAATGTATAAAAAAGAAATATAAAATAAAAAGAAATAATAAATATATTTAATGTAGCAAGATGGTAATTAAATTTCCTTACTTTTACTCTCTATAACCCTTCTAATAGCCTTTGTTACAACTTTACCAGCACCAGTTTCTGGAGTATAGGCTCCCCCTGCTATTTTGGCATCGCATTTTTTACATAGCCATATTGAGGTACTAACCCTCCTTAATTTTGGGAATCCACAAACTGGGCACTTATACTTTTTTTTCTGCTTTATCTCTACATCTCTTACTCTAACTCTAATTTTTCTACCATATCTTGGTCCAAATCTTCCTGAGGAACCTACTTTCTTAGTATGGCTAAATTCTGGCATATATATCACCCTTTTAGATATCATTTTAATATTTTTAAATTATATTTTAATTTATTACTTTGTTTTAAAATTTTAAATTAATAATATTTTAAATATAAAATATAAGTATTACTTAGAATTTTTTTAAAACCTTGGTTTGAACATTACCTTTGGCAATTTTATTCAAATGGCTATAAAACTCGTTTTCTATTCCACTGGGTATTTCTATTACAAATACAAGTGATCCATCTGGCTGCCACTCCTCCTGTTTTATGGAACCATATTCATGGACAATATGATAAACTGAGGTAGAGTATTCAGGAGGTATTTTAACTGCAATCTCCCTTTTTTCAAATTTAATTGGCAATACCCTTTTAAGGTCTTTAATAATGTTAGGGATCTGCTCTTCAGCAGATTTATAAATATCTATATTGGCCCTTATTTCCTCCAAGGCATTTTCAATCCTCTTTGGAGGATGAGGAGTATCTGTTTGTGGATTTATGGTATTCCTTGCAATCAATGAAACAATCTGTTTTTTTTTCTGTTCCTTCATCTCTTTTCTCTGCTGGGCAGTAAGTTGGACATTCCCCTTTATTATTATTTTTTTTGCAATTTCAAAAATATCCATAGTTCCGAAAACTTTTTTTAAAAGATCTTCTGGAGCCTTTTCTCCCTTTCCAGAATCCTTATATATGGCCTCAGAAGCCAATATATCAGATATTTCTATATCCTGGCCTTCCTTTAATTTGGCAGCCAAGTATGGATCCACCAATATTTCAAATTTTTCCCCATGGGATTGAAGCCGTGCAATTACGGCCCTTTCTAACGACACCATAATTATCCCTAATTTTATTTATATACCTTTCGATATATAAAACCAAAGTATTATCACTATGTGATATAATATTACTTCCTTTATAAGATTATTTCCCTTTAATATTATTCCCTATTATCCATGCCATCCAATTTATTCCTCTGAGTTTGCCTTCCCTTCATCTTCCTTATCATCCTCATCTTCCTTTTCTTCCTTTTCTTCTTCCTCAGATTTAATCTTTTTTAAAGCATTATCCATAAGTTTTTCAATTTTATCATAAGGTAATTTTTCCATAACCTTATCCTCTATTTTAATCACTGACATATCCACATTTTTGGGATCCAATGACTCTTCAGAGATTTTGTATAAAATATACACTGCCAATTCTAAAGATTCCTCTAAGGACATATCTTCTCTATATTTACTCTCCAAGATTTCCATTGCTGTGGATCTTCCAGAACCTATTGCTGATGCCTTATATTCTATTAGGGCTCCACTAGGATCTGTTTCAAATAATCTTGAACTATGCCTATCTATACCTGCAATTAAAAGGGATATTCCAAATGGTCTAACTCCTCCATGTTGGGTATAGGCCTGTTTAACATCGCAGATTTTTTTTGCAAGGGCCTCAACTGTTATTGGTTCATCATAGGTTATTCTGTTTACTTGGGCCTCAATTCTGGATTTATCAATTATTACCCGAGCATCTGCCACAAGTCCTGATGTTGCTGCCATTATATGGTCATCTATTTGAAATATTTTTTCTACAGAACATACCTCTATCAAATTACTTGTAACTCTCCTATCCACTGCCAAAAGTACTCCTTCATTACATTTAATACCTATGGCCGTAGTACCTCGTCTAACAGCCTCTCTTGCATATTCTACCTGATATAATCTTCCCTCTGGGCTAAATACTGTAATTGCTCTATCATATCCTGATGCTGGAAATTGCTGCATTGTTTCCCTCCGTTTTATAAAAAAATTAATTATTATGTTTTATTTAGAATTATGTTTTGTTATGGAATAATAAAAAATATAATTACACATATATAAAGTTAAAGATTTTCATTACTTTTTAATTTATTTATTTTTTTATTCTATTTTTATTTTATTATCCTTTTATTAATTTTATTATATATAAGTTATTTTTTAAGACATTATATCTTAAAAAATATAAAAATATACAAAAATATATAAATAATACCATACATAAAATAAAAATATTTTTATAACTATTAAAATAATTTTTAATTATATTTTTTAATTATATTTTAATTTAATATTTTTTTGAATATTACATCTATTAATGCCATATCATATTTATATCAATGCCAATACTTTAATTTATTAAAGGTGATAAAATGAGCGTAATAATTGGATATTATGGAAACAATGGAGCAGTAATTGCAGGAGATAAGCGAAATATCATATTTAGAGGAGATCCCAAAAAGAGAGAGGATCTTGAAAAAAGTTTGTATTCTGGAAAAATAAAGAATGACGAAGATCTAAAAGAAAAGGCCAAAGAATTAGGAATAAAAATATATATTGAAGATGAAAGAACCAAAATAAAAAAAATAAATAATGTTTTAATTGGAGAGGTTAAATCCATAGGGCTCAACTCCCAGAGGAGAAGGATGTATTTAACAAAGGGAAAATGTGCTATTGTGGATATATTGAACGATGAAATTACAAAAAAATCCCTTAAAGAAGGTATGGGCCTTATTATTTTTGGAAATAAATATTTAAAGGAAATAGTCCAAAAAGAGTTAAAAAAATATATGTATGATTTTGGAAGAATGAACATTGAAGAGGTAAAGAATATATTAGAGGAAGTCCTAAGAAAATGCGATGGCCCAACATTATCTGAGGAATTTGATATAATATATATTGATAAAAGGGAAGATGATCTGGAAAAAGTTATTGAACAGGATATAAAAGAGTTAATGGAATACAGGGAAGAATTAAGACAAAAAATGATAGATTTTAAAAGGGTAATGACAGTTGCAGATAAAATAGAAAATAATGGAGAAGTAGGCATTATTAAAGATGGAAAACTTCTTTTAGATGATGAACATTTAGCCATAGATAAAATATGTCCAAATCCAAAACAATTTAAGGAAATAGATATTGAGGGAGATGTAAATGAGGGAGATATAATAGTAATAGAAGATGGTACCTTAAAAATAAAGAATAGGGATAATATCCCAATTAAAACAAACTACATAATATGTAAAAAATAATATACGGCAAAAAATAATATTAATTATTTTTATTTTTAATATTTTTATTTATGATTTTATTCCATAACATAGACACATATCCAATAAATGCTCCAGAGGATATGGTATCCCCAAGTCCAACAGTGGATTTGGGATTTTTTACCAATCTTGAAGGTACAAGTGCAATTTTATAATCCCTATATTCTGGACTTTTCCTTAAATCCCTTATAACTTTTTTAAAGAATCCCTCATGTTTATTGTAGGGAATTTTAGCCCCTTCCTTTAGATCCCCAATATTTAATATTTTACCTAATTTGGCCTTTGTGCCTGCCAAAATAGTGGCTAAGTCCAAAGTTTTTTCAAGTTCCCCTTCGCTAAGTAAATTATCTTTTCTACAAAGGCACATTATATAGTATAGAGTATGAACCTGTACAATCTCTAAATTATCATGCTCCTCAAGTAATATCTTTGAGGCATATAAAACATCCTCAATTCTACTATTTTTTAATATTATATTACTAAAGTCCTCATGTCCCATAACATTGATAACATTTGCTATTTCAGTCTCATCCATACCTAAGGAATCCACTTTTGGGATTATATTATCCACAATCATTTTTCTCAATCTTTTACTCTGGATGGATGCAAACTCTAAATGTATTTTTATACCCTTATTTCTCTTTAATAGATCTATATCCTCTTTGACTCTTTTAATGTAGTAATGGTCATCCTTACCATCGGAGTATCTTTCCTTTATTCCCTGGTATCCTGAGAGAATTGCACAATCTACAATCTCCCCAATTTCCACTAGTTTCTTTTTTAAGTCTTCCCCTATTTCTATCCTTAATTTATCAGGTCTTGAGGCAACAATAAGTCTATTGGCATGAGGTGTTGTTATTTTTTTCTCCCCTAAGAAAAATTCAAGGTTCTCCCCATATTCAAAAATACGATTTATCTTTAAGGGATCCTCCTCCTTATAGGCCTCCTTAGGCTTTTTTAAGAATAATTTCCCATCAATAACAACTGGATATAGTAAATTATCACTATCATTAAACATTTCAGACTGCTTTTTTGATAGTAGTGGAGTATAGGCTATAATCCTTTTTAAATTTAATAGAGATAGTAGATTGGAGATTATTCCAACTTGCCCCCCTATTCTTTCCTCATCGTATTTTATTCTATTGAACCAATTATTTAATGATTCATCCTCAACAATCGGTATCTCTGCAGGTTTTCCATTTTCCATACAGTGTATTAATCTTGCAACAAAATCCACTGGACTTTTTATCTTCCTAGGGTATTTTTCCATAGTTTCTATTATTTCCCCTATATCAAAGTGATTTATTAGTTCTTCCACTTCCCTCCCATCTTTAAAAAATTTTATTCCATCAACATTGGCATTATATGCCAAAAATACGCTAATATTGGAAAAATTATTTATAATTTCTATAATCTCACTGTAGGAATTATCTCGGCTGTTGTCCATATCATTTTTATTATAATTTATTTCATTATTATTAATGGATTTTTTAATATCTTCCATATTTTTCATATTTTCTCCCAAGTGAGGATATTAAACCCTTTAATTATTATAATCTAAAATACAATCTTGATTATTATTATTAATTTTTTTATAATTTTTTTATTAATTATCTCTTTTTTTAATATTTTTTATTACATTTCAATTAAATATTTTTCATTTAATTTATTTTTCATCATATTTTCGATGGATTTACCCTCCAATAATTTCCTCGTTATTATTTTACCTTCCTCCACTGCAGGCTGGTTAAATGTATTTATTCCCATCATCTCGCCCATAAATGCAGTTCCTATCTCATACATGTATATTAACTTTCCAAGGGAGTACTCGTTTAATTCCTCAAGTACTATGGAGATATTTGGGATGCCCTTGGAGGTTAAGGCCCCTTCAGTTCCTAATTGTTCAAAATTTATAAGTTTAGATAGTTTATGATTATTTAAATAATGATTTTGATACTTAATAATAAAATCCTCCTTAAACTTTTTTACTTTTAAAAATGTAATTATTTTATCCTTTGGACCATCTAAATAAAGTTGAAGTTGGGAGTGTTGATCCTTTGCTCCAATGGATATTACTGGAGTTTGGCCCTTTCCATCTTTTCCAAGGCTCTCGGCCCATAACTGCCTATACCATATACCAAACTTATGAAGTCTTTCAATGTATGGCATAAGCACAGAAATACTTTTTCCCCTATTTAAGAATATATAGTGAATTAAGGCATTCATAAGGGCAGGATTTTTAAATACATCTTCATTTTTACATAACTTATCCATATCCCTTGCCCCCTCAATTAATCCTTTAATATCTATCCCCATACAGGACATTGGAGCCAGGCCCACAGAGGATAGTACTGAAAATCTACCTCCAACATTTTCAGGAACATCAAATAACATATACCCTTCCTTCTCAGCAATATTCTTTAAAATGCCCCCACTTGAGATTATTATGATATTATTACTACATCCTATCCTATCCATTTTCTCCTTAATAATAAAAAAGTTTGCCAAGGTTTCTACGGTATTTCCAGATTTACTTATTACAAATAAAAGTGTTTTTTTTAAATCCACTATTTTAAGAATATCATATAATTTCTCAGGGTCAGAATTATCCAAAAAATAAACTTTTTTACTATTAGAATTTAATTCATTGTAATATATTCCATGGATGCCCTCATATACCATCTGAGTTCCTAAGATAGAGCCTCCCATGCCTATAATTACAATATATTCATAATCCTTATAGTATTTACTTAGTTCATAGTATTTGTTTAAATCCTCATCATATATTACATCCATAAATCCCAATTCTTTATTTTTATATTTGTTAATTACTCCATTATAGGCTTTATTTATAGTATCACTCATGGCCTCAACATCCCTTAGGGATATTCCTTCATTACCTATTTTTTCCTCTGTAGTATTTTTATAATCAAAATAACTAATCATATTACCCCCTATAATTTTATAAAGTTAATACATAAGTATAAAATTAAAATTATTATTTATTATTTAATTCATTTTTTAAATATATTCATTAATTATTGTTAATTTTAATTATTAATTTATTTATTATTTTTTATTCCCTTAAAAACCCATAAATAAATATTATATTATCTCATATAGTGCTCATATATAGAACCTCCAAATAACCCCTTATATTTATTAATACTGTTATTATTTTGCCAACTTAAATTTCTAATTGCATGATTTTGGCAATTTTCCATAAATTTATTTAAAGGCCCATTTTTATCATAGGGACTATCTGGACAATTACTATGTTGATATGTGACATATAAACATAAATCCCTTAACCTATAGAATGTCCAATTAAGGGCATGCTCCACTCCCCATTTTAAGCCATGTTTATCATAATTTTTAAATAGTACTCCTGTGGCCCTATCAAAGTTAGGATTTACTATAGGATCTGGATTTAGAGGTATTATAGTGTCCTTTAAACCCCCAACCTCCCTTGCTATTACTGGCGTACCATAGGCCATGGATTCCATCTGAGTTAAACCGCAGGGTTCCCATACCGAGGGTACTATACTCCAATCAGATCCTCCATAGAGAATAGGAACCAGTGGAGGGCAGTGTCCTATTAGGGAGATAACATTATTACTATAACTTTCAGCAAAGTCTCTCATCTTTTCCTCTATGGATCTTTCTCCCTTGGAAAGCATAACAAGTTTTATATTCCTTTCCTCAAATAATTGGGAAAATGCCTCAAATATTATATCAAACCCCTTTTGATATGTTGCTCTGCCAACAAATCCGATTAATGGCGTATTTATATCATTGCATTTTATATTTCCATATAATTGAACATCTGTCCCAGTTATTGTACTTTTATCAATGTTGTTCCATTCTTCAATATATTTATTTAAATTATTAACATTAAAGAACCAGGAATATTTTATCTTTGGTTTAACAATATATCCATCCCCTATACCATAATCCTCTAAAAAAATTCCCAATTTTCTTGGATCTATTTTATTGTCAGAGCATGAAATAACATAATTTACTAAATTACCTGGATTAATCTCTTCAGTGTCTATACCATTTAATATGCCGTGAAAGGGCTTTATTTTGCTTTGATCCAAGATAAAACCAATGGATTTTATTTCCTCACTGTGGGTTGGGCTCACAGTATTAAATGCATCACTATAGCATATTCCCAACTCTAAAAAAGTCATAGTTATTCCTTTGTACTCCTTCATTGGTCCCTTAAAGGCCTCATTATGTATTGTCATTGTAGTGGGCAGATCCAATTTTTCATGGCACTTTGCTATTGCAAGGCCACATGGCCAATCATGTCCTGAAACACAATCTACATCCTGGAATCCATCTAAATAATTTACCAATAGATCAGCAAATAATTCGTATTTTAATGAATCCCATGTATCCATCGTATTAATTTTTTCATTACTAAAACCTACAATATCTACTCCTGTAGTGGGATGCTTAGTTTTTATAATATTGAATTTAAGGGAAGTTCCTTGGAATTTTATATCCATGGTTGCATCAATGTTATGCTTTAGATTGGATATTTTATTATCATGGTCAAGGGTTATTAAAATTACATCATTTCCCTTATTTTTTAAAAATTTGGACAGGTCCCTTATAACATCCCCCAATCCCCCTATGGAAGTTAAAGGTGCTATGGTAGGGGCCAATATTGCAATTTTCAAAAAAATCACCCCCATAGATTATGCATATAATGTACAACAATAATTATATAAATAATATTCTTTATGTATTTATATTTTATTTTATTCTATAAATATAATATAATCATAATTTTTATATACTCCATGGAATTAATGGTCTATTTTAAAAAATTAATTTATTGAATGGCAAATTAAACTATTTTTAAATATAATGTATATATATGGAAAATATATATACCATAAAGATATAAAACCCCTAAATATTACAAAATATACA
>JAHEPY010000091.1 GCA_019561565.1 Methanothermococcus sp. SCGC AD-155-M21 | reverse complement strand
AGGCTCTGATAGATGGGGTACTAAGGCTGCTGTGGAGTACTTCAAAACCCTTGAAGATATTCCTGAAGAGCCAATCTATTTAGAGTGGAAAGATGGAAAAGCCTTTAAGATAAATAAACCTTAATTAATATTTTCTTTTTTTCTTTTTTTAATAATATTTTAAAAATATTTTTTTTATTATTTTTTATTTTTATATTTTTTTATATTTTTATATTTTTTTAGGATTAATCCAAAGTGGTAAAAATTAAAAATACTCCAAAAAACCAAAAATATTATATATGTTAATAATGGAAATATATATTTGTGATATTATGAAAAATTTAGTTGTGGTAGATTATGACAAAGACACTGAAAGAAAGAGGATTGATTATTTAATTGAAAAGTGGTCAGATAGGGGAAAGGTAGATAAAATAAGAAAGATGGCCATATTAGTAGATGTGGATAACATAGATGAGTTTGTAAATAATATTATGTCTCGTTTGGAGGGGGATCCAGAGGAAAAAGTAAAGGTCTATGAAATTAAGAAAATAGAAAACCCAATATCTTCAAAAAAAATTATGCTAAAATATGAGATTTTCAATAAAAAAGAGGGAGTAATTACCTTTTTAAACTATCTTATGACAAAACTTGGTGCAAGTTATGAGTATTCCATAGATAATATGAAAAAATACGAAGTATATACAAAAAAGGGAAAATGTTCCATTTCAATTAAACTTTACGAAGATTTCCAGTGTTTAAATCCTTCGGAAAAAGAAAATAAAAATAAATTAAAAATAAACTTTGAAATCCAAGGATATGGCGAAAGTGTAGATTTAATAAAAAATAAAATTGATAATGATATGAAGTTGTTTATTGAGGGATTATTATGAGCCTCTTTTCAAAGAGTGATTATAATGAGTTGGATGGGTTAAAACAAATAGCAAATAGGGTATTAAAGGATGGATACGATATAATATATGAGCCCTATGAGAAAAGGGTGGAATTATGGAATAGGGTAAAGGAAAATTATGAAGGATATAAAGAGGGAAAATGTGGGGAGTTCATAAATGACATTGATAATATGGTAAGAAGGGATTTTGAGTGGGCCTTAGCAACATTGGCATTTAGTTTTCATTATAATGGGGAGTCCTTTCCAGGAGTCAATAGGTACAAACCTAAGGAACTTCAAATTGTGGGGCATATTTTAAAATATAATGTATTTGAAATCTGGACAGTTGAAGATATTCTAAGGGAAATAAGTAAGGCAAATAAGGAGGGTACAGATGAAACTTTAAATCTTCTTAAGGAATACTACAATGGTATAGGAAAGAGGATAGATGAGATTATAAAGGATCATACTATAAGACTCCCAATAAGAGATTATGCAAAAACAAAGTGGGAGAAATACAAAGGTAAAATGGATGAGGCAATATTCCGGGGTATGAGGGAAATAGACTGGTTCAGTGATTTTATAACAGGAGTGGATAGTAAGATCCAAAAACTTGAAAATGAAATTTATGGACTTCATGATTTCGTAAGATTGGAGAAAAGAAGATTAAAGGAAGAATTAAAAAAGGAGAAGGAATTAGAATTATCAAAAATTGAGGATATGGAAGAAGAATTGAGAAGAAGGTTTGAAAGGGAAAGGGAAAGAATAAGAATGGAAATTGAAATGGAGAAAAATAGGGAACTTCAAGAGAAACTAAAAAAGGAGATTGAATATATTGAAGAGGACTATATGGAACTTATTGAGGAATTAAATGAAAAAATAAAGTTATTAGAATCAGAAAAAATGGAAATAAATAGGAAAAATAAGGAATTAACTGATATTTTAAATAGAATAAAAAATGCCAAAAAAGAAGGTTCAAGATTTGTAAAGACAGAAAATGCACTATCCTATGAGGAGTGGTTTATTGGGAGATTGGATAAAAAATTAGATGAAATAAAGAAAAAAGGCATAATAGTAGAAAATAAAACCTTTAAAGTAGAATCCATTGAAGAGATATCCAATCTAAGGGATACTGCAAATATTCCTAAGAACAAAGGGATAAAAGCAATACTACAAGAAAAAAAGTTCCTTCCTTTTGGTAAAAAAATAAAAATAATGTTAAAAGGGATGTTTTTAGCAAATAGGGAAAGTTACAAAAAAATGGGTTTTGATGTTTATCCCTTATCCTTAGGCAAAATTATTGGGGTGATGGAGAATGTAAAGAATGAGGGTTTTGATAAAATTGTACTACTCATAGCCTCACCAACAGGTTTTGAGGATGAAGTAATTAAATTTGTTAATTCTGAAGACTTTAAAATGAGGTATTTATCCAAAAAAAATTGCCCTTGCACTTTTAGATGTTGAAACTGGGAATCTATACTACAATGAAGTGGATGAGTATGCCAAGGCATTTGGGCCATTGATGAGTTTAGAATTTGATAGGGAAAAGATTGAAAGGTTAAAGAGATACATTGATGAGAATATATTTATAAAGGGATATATCACATTAGAGGAAGCCATAAGGGAAGTTGGGGATGAGAGGGTGGCAAAGAAAGTATTTTATGATTATGAAGATTCTGGGAAGGGGGAAACTAAATACTATAAAGAGGTTGGCTTTGTTTTATTAAAAAAATAATTAATAATAAAATAATTAACAATAAGATGATAAAATAATAATTAAAAAAAAATACTAATAATTAATAAAATAATAACCTTACTTCCCATCAAAAATAATATATACTAAAATAACCTATATAAAGATTATGAACCCCGTAGAAAAAATACATTAAGAGAGATTATGAACCTAGTA
>JAHEPY010000090.1 GCA_019561565.1 Methanothermococcus sp. SCGC AD-155-M21 | reverse complement strand
CAAAAATAGGAATGGGAAAAAGAAAGGATTGGTATGGTTCCTTTGAAATATCCATTAAAAATGGGGAGAATGGAGATCTATATCCCATTGGCCATGTAGGTAGTGGCTTAAGTGAGGAGGAATTGGATAAATTAAGTAAGATGATAGAATCTATAAAAATAGAGGAAATAGAGGGAGAGGTAATTGTTGAGCCTAAAATTGTATTGGAGGTTACCTATGAGGAAATACAGGAATCTGATAAATATGAATGTGGCTATGCCCTTAGATTCCCAAGGGTTGTTAAAATAAGAGAGGATAAATCCCCTGAAGATATAAATACCTTGGAGGATGTTAAAAGAATATTCCATATTCAAAGGGGAAAGGAATAATTAAATAAAATTTATTAATCCCATCTTTTAATTACCTTATAAATTGGACCTACTTTTGATAATGTACTTTTCATTAAAACTATGCTATTTACATTGAGAACTCCCAAATCAACATCTTTATGTTTATTTATCCTATCTTTAAGGAGTTTTTTATTTTTAATAAATTTTACTCTACCTATGGTTATATGGGGAATATATTCTCTCTCCCTTTTAAAATTTAAATCCAATAATTTATTATCAATTTTTTCAAAGAGGGGCACAAGATTGGAGGCTCCCACCCAAATTACCCTTATGTAATCTTCATTTGGAAAAACCCCTAAATTTCCCATATGACTTTTAATTGATCTTATAGATAATTCCATATTTATTATCTTCTCTAAGGTTTTTTCACCAACATCCCCTAAGAATTTAACTGTTATATGTAGATTCTCCCTTTCAACTAATTTTATGCCCTCTAAGTTAAAATCCCTTTTTAAATCTTCTAATTTTTCAATAATATCCTCACTTAACTCTATGGCTAAAAAGCACCTCATGATTTCACTTTCTCAATAGTATGGGTATTTCCTCCGCTATATCATATGTTTTATTACATTTTTTACAGAGAAGTTTATATTCATTATTATTACTATTATTACTGTTATCAATAATATTATCAACATTCAAAATATTCTTCTTAGGATACTCTTTAAGTTCCAAGTCCCCTCCACAGGAGGGACACTGTAGTATATGTAGATATTCCTTTATCCAAATCATATTTTCCTTTTTTTATTTTTATATTATTAATTTTTATCGGTTAATTATGGGTGATAAATCTTAATTATTTACAAAATAACCTAAATAAAGTATTAAAAAATTTATTATTTAGTTTTTATTCTATATTTTTTTATCATAATCATATATAATATATGTTCTTAAAAAAATTATTTATAATAAATAAAATATTTTAATCAAAGATCCCATAAAAAATAATAATAATTATTTAAAAAATTATAATTAAAAAAATTAAAAATAATAATAAAATAATAAAATAAGATAAATAATCTAAGATTTTAAAATATTTAAGAAGGAATAAATAATAAAAAGTAGAAATTCCTTCATTATTCTCCACGAATGCTCCTAAGCACGCATGAACCTTAGTTTAAGGTAAGATAGAGACATATTCTTACAGTGAAATTCTCTTTATTAATATTTTATCCTTTATTTCTTATTATTTTTTATCTTTTAATTCATTTATAACCTCTTCCACTATCTCAGGAGCAAGTCCTATATATGTGGAATAATCAAATAAATAATCAAGTTCCTCTTGCTCCAAATATTTCATAACCTCCTCTTCCTCCATTAAAACCTCTTTTAGATGTTTATTTTCATCATGTGCCCTCATGGCACATCTCCTTACAACCTCATGGGCTGTTTGCCTTCCCATGCCTTTTTTAGCAAGTGTAATCATTATTCTCTCAGCCATTATAAGTCCCTTTGTTAATTCAAGGTTTTTATTTACATTTTCAATATTCACATTTAATTTTCTAATTCCCTTTATACTTAAATTTAGAATATGATCCAAAAGGACGCAGGATTCTGGAAAAAGACATCTCTCTGGCGAGGAATTGGTTAAATCCCTCTCCTCCCATATAGGAATATTATCAAATTCTGCAAGGGCATTTACTTTAATTACCCTTGAAAGACCACAAATTTGTTCAAAGGTTATTGGATTTCTCTTATGGGGCATTGTGGAACTTCCAGTTTGTTTTAAAGGATCGAATTCCTCCTCTAACTCCTTTATTTCTGTTCTCTGCATATTTCTTACAGTTATTCCTATTTTATTAAGGGTTTGGGCAATTAAGGCCAATAGGGCCATAAATTCCCCATGTCTATCTCGCTGAATAACTTGATTTGATATTAAAACAGGATTTAATCCTAAGATCTCTCCAACCCTTTTATGAATTTCCATACCTCTTTCTCCAAGGGCAGCCATTGTCCCTACAGCCCCTGTAATCATGGAAACACATAATCTTTTTTTACATTCCTTTAATCTATCAATATGCCGTTGAATCTCTGAGGCCCAAATAGCAAACCTCATACCATAGGTGGTAGGTATGGCATGCTGACCATGGGTTCTCCCAATACATACTGTATATTTATGCTCCCCGGCTTTCTTAATTAATTCCTCTTTTAAAGTTTCCAATTTATTTAACAATATATCTATGGCATCCTTAAACTGTAATGACTGGGCTGTATCTATAATATCATTGGAGGTTGCTCCAAAGTGTATATATTCCCCAGCATCTCCCTCACAAACCTCTGCAAAGGCCTTTACCATTGCCACTACATCATGTTTTGTTTCCCTTTCAATTTCCTTTACTCTCTCCAATTTTACATAATCTATTGAAGATTTTCTATTTATCTCCTCTGCTGCCTCCATAGGTATAATACCAAGTTCTCCCTGAGATTTTGCAAGGGCTGCTTCAACCTCCAGCATTTTTTGTAATTTATTTTCCTCCTCCCAAACCTTTTTCATCTCCTTTGAACCATATCTGAAATCTATTGGATGTACTGCCATTTTTTTCACTTTTTTATTTTTTTATTATTTATTTTTTATATTTAACAATTTATTATATGCCCCTTAGGCCCCATACTTCTCGGATCTATTTAATAAATCCAATAGAATGGGCATAATATACTTACCCTTTATCCAACATAGGCCCCCTTTATAGGTGGAAAACTCGTCAAATTTAACAACCTCATCAGGTCTTACCCCCTTGCCCCATATCATTATAGGGATGGGATCCGCTGAATGATCCTTAACCTCTATTGGAGAACTATGATCCCCAGTTACTACAATATATGCCTCCTCTTTATTGATGTTGTTCAGAATGTACTCCATCATTTTATCTACATTTTCAATTACTCTAACCTTGGTATTGTAATCCCCATCATGGGAAGCTTCATCAGCTCCCTTTACATTAACCATTATAAAATCGTATTTTTTAATACCCTCCACAATGGCCTTTGCCTTACCCATATAGTTTGTAGAGGGAGTACCTGTGGCCCCCTCCACATTTATAAAGTCCAATCCTACCATTTTTGATATTCCCTTTATAAGCCCAGTACCTGCAATACAGGCCCCTTTTAATTTATATCTTTCATAAAATGGCTCAATTACAGGTACTTTTCCTGCCCCTCTGATTAAAATAATGTTTGCAGGAGGAAGGCCTTTTTTTCTCCTTTCATTATTTACTGGGTGATTGTTTAGTCTATCATAAACTATTTTTNGCAGTTTATTAAGTACATTAGCAGTTTTTTCTGCCTCTTGAGAATCCTCTATGGGCTTTATCTCTGGGATTTCAACTCCTTCTTTATGGGGATCCCCCTCTGAAATTTTATCACTCAATCCCTCGCCTCTTAAAACAAGGGCTGCCCTATATCCTCCAGATTGTTTAAATATTATTTTAACCCCCTCTATCTCTATTCCATCTATTGCCCTTTCCAATTCTTCAGTATTTTTTATTCGCCCAGCCCTTCTATCCTCTATCTTTAAATCCTCATCTATGGTGGCAAAATTACACCTAAATGCTATATCCCCTGGTTTTACCTCTATTCCTACTCCGGCCCCCTCAAATGGGCCCCTTCCAGTATAGTTTTTATAAGGGTCATATCCAAGTAGGGCCAAATGGGCAGTATCACTTCCAGGCCTAATCCCAATATCTATGGCATTCATTATTCCACATATACTTTCCTTTGCCATTCTGTCCAATGTTGGAGTATTTGCTTCCTTTAATGGTGTATTTCCATTGGAATTAGGTCTATCTCCCAATCCATCAATAATAAAGAGTATTGCCTTCATAGTTTCACCTTTTTTATCTTAGGATTTAATTTTAATTTAATTTTTTATTAAATTTTAATTTAATTTTTTATAATAAATTAATAAATAATATACATAAACACAATAAAAAGTTATTGATAATATTAATATTATAATG
>JAHEPY010000089.1 GCA_019561565.1 Methanothermococcus sp. SCGC AD-155-M21 | reverse complement strand
TTACTATTACAACGGCCTCAAGTATTCCCCTATCCAATGCCGTCATAAATATTTCAGAGGTTCCAAATTTTACAATGCACTCCTTTGATTCCACTATTCTATTTTCTGTGAATAATCCAAAATCCTTTATTCGAAATTCTATATTTTTTTTAATTGTTTCCTTATTTAACTCCTTTATATCCCTATGTTTATTAAATAATGGACAGTATTTTATTAATGGCTCCCCTACTTCAACTACCTTTCCATTTTTTACAACCACCTTTGCCTTTCCAAGGGCCTCCATTATATGAATATCCATATTTATCATCCTATTTGGATTAATATGTTCCCCTTTTACTTGGAATCATTATCGTCTATTTCCTTAATTAATTTCTCAATTACTACATTCCTAGGCATTACAAGTATTTTATTTGCACATATCCTAACTAAGGCCCCCCCAAACTCTGCAATTTTATCTTTTAAGTAGAGTACTAATTTTGAATATTCATCATCAATATCCCTTTCTAAATCTACAGTATTTACAATAACAATATGACCAGATTCAGCCATAACTACTACGTCGGCTGCATCCCTGTAATCCTCCAAATCAAGAACTTTTATTTTGATTATATTTTCTTCTTCAATATCGCTCGTATCAACGGGTAGTTCCTCATATACATCAATAGATGCTAAACTGGAAGATATAGGTTTAATTTTCTTATTATCGTCTTTTTTAAATATTTTTTTTAAGGACTCCAACACCATGGTTTCACCAAAAAATTAAGGGAATTTTATAGAATTTATAATATTTATAATTATGATAATATAATAATTTTATATTTTTAATTATTAGTTTTTAAATTATTTTATTTATATAGTTTATATATTATTTTTATTAGTTTATTAACAATACTATTTTTTTAAAAAATTCATAATATTATTTATTAGATCAGTTATGCCCTCATAGGTTATTGTTGATGTAAAGACACAATCACTATTTAATCTCTTTTCAACATTTTCCTTTAAATAATTTCTTTTATTATGTTCCAATAAATCACATTTATTTATTACCCCAATAATGGGCTTTTGATAGCGATATTTAAATAGATGATGTATTTTTTCAAAACTTTTTAATAATCCCTTTTCACCATCTACAACATGTATAATAAGATCTGCTTCCTTCATTTCCTTATATGTTAATTCTAAGGTTTTTCCAACCATAATAGGGGATTCTTTTTCACCTGTAAAGAGCCCCCCTAAATCTACAAAGGAGATATTTTTTATTTTTGGTTCTTTTTTTGATTTACCATATTTTAATTTTCCCCAAATTTTTTTCACTGGCTTTTTTGTAGTTCCTCCAACCTCTGAAACCTTTGAGATATTTTTTCCAAAAATAGCATTTAATAATGCTGATTTTCCAGAATTTTCTGGACCAATAATTACAACTTTAAACCTATTGTTAGAATATAGGCTATTATCCATAATATTCCTTTTAAAAATTATTTTAGAGCAATGTTAAACTTGTTGTTATATTGGTATATAATAATACATAGGAAATATTATCCCATTATATATATTTTTTATATTTATAATTAACCTTTCATTTAATAAAATAATAATTAATAAAATAATAAATTATGGTCTTAATAATAAAAAATAATAATAATTATAATAATAATTATAATAATAATTATAAAAATTATAATATAAAAATAAAAAAATAAAAAATTATATCATAAGTAAGAATAAATATATTATTAAAAAATATGGGTTATTAATATACTATATATTAAGGATAAGGGGTAGATATGGAAAATTGGGACAAAAACACATTATTAGAGGAAATAAGTAATAACGTAAAAGAAATACGAAATAACTTAAATTTGAAACATATAAATTTTGAAATAGTGGATATTGAAATATCCTATGGAGGGGAATATAATAGGGAACCTAATAAAAATAATAAAAATAATAAAAATAATAATAAAACCTTATTTTTGAAAATATATGCCTTAACAAGATCTGACAAATCCGCAATAATAGGGCCAGGGGGATGGGTTGTTGGTAGATTAAGGGAAAGTTTAAAGTATAAATTTAAAAAAAATCTGATTATAATAGTAGAAGATTATATTGATAAATTAATATTGGAAGAAAAAAGGGAAAATGCAATTTCAATACTTAAAGGCATTGGACTAAAAAAGGGACAGGAGATATTATATTTACTTCAGTGTTCCTATGATTTAAGTGTTTTAGATATTCTAAAGGATTATTTTAAGGTATTTGCCTTATCCTTGGATATTGGCTCTGTGGTTCTTCCCCCAAAAAATAAGGAATTAATAGAAACTTATGTTTGCGAAAATAATATGCCCCACAAGTTTATAACTCCAGTAAAATTAAAGAAAAAAGATATATTAATGGGATTAACAGGATATCCCTGTGATGTTCTATGTAATAAAATGGATAAATATATTTTAAGGGAAGGTATAAATAGAAATATAAACCATATAATAAATAACCATATACCTGAGAGAATAAAAAGGGATGAAATTACAAATATATATTTTGTAAATTTCCTTAAAGTATTCCAATTAAAGAAAAATTCATTGAGAAGAGAGTATTTAAACTGTCCATTAATGATACAATCCTATAGAAGGAATAAAAATGTAAAAATTAAGTTAATAAATGAGATAGTATCAGAGACCTACGAGGGATTAATGGAACCCACAGAAGGTTCTGAAAAAATAATGGATATAGTAAAAAAAACTTAAATTCTATTTATTTATAATTTATTTTAATTTAATGAAATTATAGAATAAAATTAAAAAATATATATATTTTCCGGTGATTTAATGATTATTACAATAGCCTCTGGAAAAGGTGGTGTAGGAAAAACCACAATATCTGCAAATTTAAGCGTAGCCCTATCAAAAATTGGAAAAAAAGTCCTTGTTGTAGATGGAGATATATCCATGGCTAACTTAGGACTTATATTTAATTTTGAAAAAAAGAGGCCCTCTCTACATGAGGTTCTCTCAGGGGAGTGCGATGTTAGAGAGGCCATATATAAACATAAAACTGGAGTATATGTTTTACCCACAAGTTTATCTATAGAGGGCTATAAAAAATCTGATTTAGATATTTTTCCAGAGGTTATATCTGATATTGCCTATGATTATGATTATGTACTTATTGATGCCCCTGCTGGATTAAACAGGGATATGGCTGTTCATTTGGCAGTTGCAGATAAGGTATTGATTGTAATCACTCCTGAACTTTTTTCCATATCCGATGGTCTTAAAATAAAACAAAGTAGTGAAATGGCTGGAACTCCAATATTTGGGGCTGTTTTAAATAGAACAGGGCGAGACTTTGGAGAAATGGGTGCCGATGAGATAGAGATGATTATAAATGAAAAAATTATCTCCAAAATACCTGAAGATGAGAATATACGAAGTGCCACGTTAAAGAGAATGAGTGTCCTTGAATATAGTCCAAAATCTCCATCTGCAGTGGCCCATATGGAATTAGCCCTTAAAATTGTGGGCTCCTATGTTGATGTAAATAAAATTGAAAAAATATATGATGAGAGTTTGATTGATAAAATAAAGAAACTATTTTTAAGATTTAAAGGTAATTAATTATATAATTATTTTTTATTAAAGTAAAACTTTATATTTATTATATTTGTAAAATTACATTATCACGTATGTTCATTATTTTGACACAACATAAAACATAACAGTAAAGTTTATATATTTTTACACATATGGTATTTATTAGAAAAAAAGAGGTGATAAATAATGTTTGGAAGACATGGATTTTTTAGAGGGCAGGGTAGATGCCATTTTACTTCAAGAGTAAATACTATATATAGGAGAGGTAGTTATAAATACATAGGCCCATGTAGATGTGGCCTTGGACCCCATGCATACTATTTAGATGAGTTTGATAAGGATTTTGAAGGGGATAGAAAAGAATATTTAAAGGAAAAAATAAAATGCCCTGAAGAAGAGAAAAAAGATTAAAAATATTAAAAAGAATTAGAAAATGAGTGATAATATGGAAATAAAGAAATTTTTATGTGGAAATTGTAAAAAAACTATTGAGATACCCCGTGGAACTCCAAAACCAGAGGTTTGCCCACATTGTGGAGCTCCTGCAGCAAATATTCATAGAATAGATGAAGGGGGCAGGGGATTAGGGCCTGGAAAGGGTCAAAGATGTTGTTCCTGCGGTAGTGGGAAATTTTAATATTTAATTTTTTAATTATTTTATTTTTTTTATTATTCTATTTTATTATATTTTTGCTATTTTATGGGGATTATATTATATTTTTTAAATTTATATTTTTTATTTTTTTAATCCATATAATATAATTTTAAGTGTAAGTATATGAATATATTTATAAACATTAAATATATTTTTATAATTTTAAATTAATTAATAAAAACAATAAAGCATAATGGAGGAATAATTTGAATCATGTGGATTTAAAGAATATTCCCATAACAGACAATCATATTCATGTGGATAGTGTTAAGGGATATGGGGCTGAAAAAGTGGCAAAAATTTTTAAAAATGCCTGTGGAAAAACTATGATATTGCTAAATAAACCCCTTTTTAATGGTGATTTAACAGGCCCCATGGATAGATTGTTAAGGGATGTTGAAATCATAAATAAAAACATAGAAAGTGTGGAGGCCTATGGATTGGTTGGGGTTCATCCCTGTGAACTTACATTTATGATAGATAATGGAATAAATATGGAGGATGCAAAGGAAAGAATACTTAAAGCCTTGGACTATGGAAAAAAACTTATAGTGGAAAATGAATGTTTAGTTGGAATTGGAGAGGTAGGAAGACCCCACTTCAGAGTGGATGATACTATACTTAATATCTCCAATGAAATACTACTCTATTCCATGGAGATTGCCAAGGATTTAGATTGTGCCCTGCAGATTCATGGGGAAAGTGCCTCTGAGGAACAATTTAAAGAATTTAGAGATATGGCAAAATCTGTTAATTTAAATCCTGAAAAGGTTATAAAACACCACTGTGGGGATAATGTAATAGAAGGGGAAAAATTTGGAATATTTCCATCTATATTGGCCTCAAAACCTGTTGTTGATGCTGCAAAAAATATAGAATTTCGAATAAAGGATTTTGGATTATTCACAGAAAATAGAATAGTGGAATCAAAGGAGTGCATTGTAAAATTTGGAACCTCTGAAATATTTATGACGGCATTGGATAGGGGAATACTTGAGGCCGTTGTAATAGTAA
>JAHEPY010000088.1 GCA_019561565.1 Methanothermococcus sp. SCGC AD-155-M21 | reverse complement strand
TATTTTATTTTTATGCTTATTTTATAAATTCTTGAATATCTCTTCAGTAGGCATGTATCCACCTAAGGTTCTTGCCCTGTGGATTTTTTTAACAACTGTTATAAGTTCAGTGTCCTCCCTCATTGGGATTCCATCTTTTCTATATATTGTGGTAAGTTCTACCAATTTTTCATTAGGTAATGGCTCACCAACATCTACTGGCTCATCTAATGGTTTTCCTACCTGATCCTTTACATAGAGTACATGCCCTGTTTTTTCATCATATACATACCTTTGTAGGGCATCAAACATCAATCCATTTTCATCCAACCTTAGTGAGTGACCATGTACAGTTGCTCCCCTTATTCCACAAACTGCAGGGTCATAGAAAGCAGTATCCATACAGAAGTTCTTTGCAACTTCCTCAAGATTACTTTCCCTCATTTCAATAACCTGTCTACCTGAAAGGGTTCCTGTATCCACCCCTCTAAATCTCCACATGTAGGTTCTTGCCCTATCGTATGGTTGAGCAGGTGCATTGTACATTGAATCTGCAAATTGAATATATCTAATCCTATGGCCCTCTTTAGCACCACTTATGGGCTCAACTAAATCCCTAACATAGTCTTCAGGTAAATCCATTTCTTCCAATGGAGGATGGACTGTTTTGTAATCCTCACCTGGCTGCCTCTGTCCCATAATTTTTACAATATCGTCGTCAGGAATTTCCCTTAATTTTTCCAATTCAACATTTGGGTTCATATGATCTCTTCTATTTTTTGCAATTTTAGTTTTGCCTGGGTAATATTGAGGCTCGTATGCCATAAAACCACCTCTTAATTTAAATTATCTTTGATTTTTTTAATTACTTCATCAATTTTTGATTGAGGAGAAGATTCTCCCCTAACAACCCCTGATACAATATCTACAATCATTCCTTCAGTTGTAGGCTCAACAGGCATTACATCCTTGGTTTTAATTCCTATTTTAGCGAAATCCTCCATATCGATAGGAGTTTGGCAGATGATTATTGTTGGTATTTTAACATACCTTAAGAATAATCTTGCCTTATAGATTACATGACTCCTAACGTTCCCAAAGTGTATAAGGCAGAGTTTATGCCTATTTACCTGTTTGGCCTCTTCAGACTTTAATCCAAATGTGGAGCCCAAACTTCCATGGGGGGCATCATGGGGAATACCACTACCCGCATCCAATACCAGTACGCTGGTTTGAATTCCCGCTTCCCTTATTCCATAGGTAATTTCACATACAGGTTTAGTAATATGTCGCCTTCCAGG
>JAHEPY010000087.1 GCA_019561565.1 Methanothermococcus sp. SCGC AD-155-M21 | reverse complement strand
TAGTTTGTACAACCTGGAAATGCAACTACTCCAGGAATATCTCCAAATACTATTGGAGCACCTACGTTTCTAATTTCAATATCCTGTATTGGGCCCCTACCAGTCCTCATTCTAAACTCTAAATCCTTATGGAACAGTTCTCCTACTTTAGTTATCATGGAGGCTTTATTTAAGTGATGGAGAGGACTTTGAGGTATATGATAAAAAACTTAATAAGACCATAAAAATGGATCCCACTCCAGAACACTTAATAACTGCTGCAGAGAGTTTTGAAGAATGCATCTGCAAAATACCTAAATTATGTATGAGGCCAAATGATGGGGGTAAAGGAAGGGGTATGAAGGTATATCACTATGTAACCTTATATGAAAAGTACTTTAACTGTATGCCTCCAGATCTTGAGAAATTCATAAGAAATGAGGCAGATATTCCATTTATGTTAAAGGACAAAATAAAGGAATATTTAAATGAGAAAAATTGGGAACCCAGGGAGGAATTACCAAGAGAGCCCACATTACTGCCATAAGAAAGATTATGCCCATATTTATTTATATTTTCAATAAAAAAATAAAATAATTAAAATAATTAAAAAAATAATTTAAGAAAATAAAAAATAAATAGAAAAAAGGAGTTTAAAGAGAAATTTATAAAAATAAAAATAATAAAACATCTATAAAAGAAGAAGGGATAAAAAGATCAGAGAGTAAAAACATAGGATCCCATAAAAGACTTTACTTATATGACATCCCTATATAAAGGAAATGAGTAAAAAGTAGCAGAGTTAATAGGCGTTATAAGGCTACAGGGCATTATACCTAAGAAGGATAAAAACCCATAAAAAGTAAAGAATCCTTAAAAAACTTTATCCCATAAAATTTTATTTTATTTTTTTAACAGATTTAACAATTAAGGTGGAAATGTGTTAGGTAGAAATATACCATATCAACCTACGGCAGGGACTAATTTAAACCATGCTGAACTAGTAAGTACTAAAATAGCCGTAAATATGGTTAAAAGAAGTAAAAACCCTTTATTGATATTAGGGCAGAATGGAGGGAAGGTCAGTAAGTACTTGGAGGATCTAAATATTGAAAAGATACATACTCCAAGGGATATGAACCTATTGGATGCCATGAAAAAAATAGCAACGGAAAAAAAACATGATTTAGTTTTATTTATGGGTATAAAGTACTATTACTTAGCCCAGGCCATATCCTATTTAAAGCACTTCTCAGATACCACAACAATGACCCTTGATGGTAAATATCACCCCAATGCCAACTATTCCCTTCCAAACATGGAAGATGTGGAGCATATTGAGGCAATAAAACGTTTTAAAATGTTATTAAGTAATCCCTAAGGTGAGGATCCATGAACCCAAAAATAGTAGTACTTGACCCATCGAAATGTTCCAAGTGCAATGACTGTGTAGTTAAGTGTGAAGAGATACATGGTATAACAAGAGTAAAAAAAGCAGGAGGCGTACCTATATTCTGTATGCAATGTGAAAATGCCCCATGTATGAATATTTGTCCAGTAGATGCAATATATCTAAAGGATAATATACCCATTGTAAATAGGGATAGATGTATAAGTTGCAGTATGTGTGAAATTGCCTGCCCAATTGGAGCCATCTATACAAAGGAAAGGATTGCCCATAAATGTACCCTATGTTTGGATGTAGATAGAATTACCCCGGCCTGTGTTGAGGCCTGCGGGGATAATGCCCTAAAATTAATATGTGATGAATGTTTGGAAACCATTAAAGAACCTAAAAGAAGAAAATTAATAAAACTATTGGCAGAGGAATGGAGTGAAGGAGTTTAATTATATATTATTACTTTAATTTTTTATTTTTTTATATAATATTTTATTATTTTCTCAATATAATTTTATTATATTATTTTATTTATTATTTAATATTCTTTATAACCTTACTATATACATCAATGGTATTATGGGCCACTGCTTCCCAACTGTATTTATTATAAACATCCTTTTTTGCATTATTTACAATCCATTCTCTAAATCTCTCATCTGATAAAACCCTATTAACTCCCCATGCAATAGAATCAGGATTATTGGGATATACTGTAACCCCATTGTACTCATGATGTATTATCTCCTTTAATCCACCTACAGCACTTGCAATAACAGGACTCCCTGAAGCCATAGCCTCTAAGGCAACTATGCCAAAGGGTTCATATATAGAGGGAATTACAGTTAAATCAGAAGATTTATAAAGTTTTTTAAGCATTTGCCCACTGATGAATCCTAAGAATATTATTTTGTCCCTACAACCCAATTGAAATGCTAAATCCTCCAAATATCCCCTCATATCCCCAGAACCTGCTATAACTACCTTAGAATTAGGATGGTTTTTAATTATATCTGGCACAGCCCTTATAAGATATTCCACTCCCTTCTGATAAACCAACCTTCCAACAAAGAGTATCATTTTTTCATGAGGTTGGATTCCAATACTTAATTTAAAGTTATTTTTCTCTTGATCATCCATTGGGATATCAAATTCCTCTGGATTTATACCATTGTAGATTACATTTACCTTATCCCATGGCACATTAAATATTGAGCATATTTCCTCCTTTGTGGAATTACTTACAGTTATTAGGGCATGGGATTCGTAGGTACTCCACCATTCCAAATCATTTATTACCTTGGAATCTTCAGAATGGATGCCCCCGCATCTCCCCATCTCTGTACTATGTATAGATTGAATATAGGGTTTATTAAGGAGATGCTTTATATTACTACCAACAGAGTATGTCATCCAATCATGGCAATGTATGACATCATAATTATCTATTCCCAATAACCCTAATTTTTTTTCCAGGGCATTCTCCATAAGTAATGTCCATGTTAAAAAGTGCCCATGTTTTATAGGCCTTACCCTATGTATATTTACCCCATTTATATTCTCATATTCAGGTAATTCATAACCAACTGTGATTATATCCACGTCATGTCCAATTTTAACAAGTGCTTCAGCAAGTCCTTTGCAATGGACTGATAACCCCCCCACCATTATTGGAGGATATTCCCAAGTAATCATGGCTATTTTCACGTTGTCCCTTTGATTATTTTTATATCTTATTAAATTTTATTATTAATTATATTTTAATAAATTTATTTATTATTTTAATTATTATTTATTATTATTTATATTTATTACTATTTTATTATGCCACATATTTATTACTATTTATTCCTATACCTGTAAATCTGTTTTACCAGTAGTGAAGCAAAGGAGGCTGCACCAAAGCCATTATCTATATTTACCACAGTTAAACCTGGGGCACAGGAGGTTAGCATGGAGTATAATGCAGATTTTCCTCCTTTTCCCACCCCATAGCCCACAGATACAGGAACCCCAATTACAGGAATATCCACCAAACTGGATACTACAGATGGAAGTGCCCCCTCCATACCAGCAATTACTATGATACAACCTACTTCTTCCCTTATCATTTTCTTTAAAGGATTAAAAAGACGATGTATTCCAGCAATACCCACATCATAGGAGTATATAACCTCACAACCTAAGAACTCCCCAGTGACTTTTACCTCCTCTGCAATGGGAATATCACTTGTACCTGCTGCTAAGAGGCCTATCTTTCCATACTTCATTGTATTATAGTTTTTCTTTTTAAGTATTATTGTCTGGGCCCTATGGTTTGTTATAAACTCATAATCTTGAATATTTAACTTATTTATTAAATCATCCCTTTTCTCCTCCAATTCCAAAATATACTCTCGTTTAACCTTTGTAGCAAGGGCAATATTATTTCTCTCTGCAGATTTTTTTAATGCCAAGATTATATCCTCAAAATCCTTATTTTTAGCATAAACTACCTCTGGAATACCTGACCTCAGTTCCCGATATATATCAATTTTTATTTTATTCTCAATTTCCTCAATATGATATACTTTTAAAAGGGTTTCAGCCTCTTCAATTGAAATATTGTTCTCCACCAGGTCCTTTAATATTTTTTTTAAAGTTTTTCTCTCCATAATATCTCCTTTAAAATTAATTAATTTATTATTTAATTAATATATAATTATTAGGATATAATAAATCATTA
>JAHEPY010000086.1:3329-8925 GCA_019561565.1 Methanothermococcus sp. SCGC AD-155-M21 | reverse complement strand
CCATAATATTGGCCCATAATTATCAACCTGAAGAGATACAGAGAGTAGCAGATTTTATAGGAGATTCACTGGAATTATGCCTAATTGCAAAAGATACAGATGCAGATATTATTGTATTCTGCGGCGTAGATTTCATGGCTGAGACTGCAAAGATACTGAATAAGGATAAAAAAGTACTGATACCTGAGATAAAAAATACAGAGTGTCCCATGGCCCATCAACTTCCTCCTGAAATTATATTGGAGAGTAAAAGGAAGTATAAAAATAGTAAAGTGGTAATATATGTAAATACCCTATCCTTAGCAAAGGCCTTAGCCGATGCAACATGTACCTCTGCAAATGCCAGTGAAGTTGTTAATTCCTTTAAAGAGGAGGAGATATTGTTTGGTCCAGATAGAAATCTTGGATATTATGTTGAAAGGAGATCTAATAAAAAAATAATTTTAATACCTGAGGATGGCCATTGTTATGTGCATAAAAAATTTACAGTTGAGGATATAATCAATGCTAAAAGGAGATATCCAAATGCCGAGGTTCTAATTCATCCTGAATGTGATCCTGAAGTTCAGGATATGGCAGATCATGTTTTTAGCACAGGGGGCATGGTTAAACATGTGTTAAATTCTCCTAAGGATGAATTTATAATAGGTACGGAAGTGGATATGATAGCAAGATTAAGGATAGATCTTGAGAAAATTGGAAAATCCAAAAAATTGATACCTCTTAGAGAGGATGCTATTTGCGAGCCTATGAAGGAAATAACTCTTGAAAAATTGGAAAAATGCATATTAGAGGAAAAATACGAAATTACATTAGATGAAGAAGTAATAAATAAGGCAAAAAAACCTATTGAGTACATGCTATCTTTAAGCAAGTGATTAATTAAGTAATTAAGGGATAGTTAGTTATTAAGCAGGTATTGAATGAATAATTAAGAAATAATAAAAATAATAATAAAAGGATAAAAAAATTAATTAAAAATATAAAAATTTAATAAAAATATTATAAAAAATAAATAATAATTTTTTAAATTTTTTTTATAAAAATCCTAATTATCAAAATTTAGATATTCTTTTTAAGATCCTTACTTTAATCTCTTTTATATTAATATTAGGTGATTTATATGTATAATATGGCAAGATCAATAGTAAGTAAAAAAAAAGAGAATAAAAATCCAATAATTGCTGAGATAAAGGTTCATTCTCCTAAATATGGGGATTTGCTTAGGGGGAGAGATGAGATTGATATACTTAGGATATACGAAGATGCTGGAGTTGCAGGAATATCCTACATTACAGATAAAAAATACTTCAATGGAGATTTTAACCTCTTTAAAAAAATATGTGCATCCACAGAACTTCCTGTATTAAGAAAGGATTTTATTACCACAAAAGAAGAGATAGAAAGAACTGCAGAGGCAGAGGGGGGAGCCATATTGTTAATAGGGAGACTTTTAAAGGACAAAACAACAGAATTTGTTGATTATGCCTTGGAGCATGGATTGGATACTCTACTTGAGGTACATAATAGGGAGGAAATCGATATAGCAAAGGAAACAAATACAACAATGATAGGAGTAAATAACAGGGATATATCCAAATTAGAACTTGATGATGGAACAGTGTCCCTTACTGCAAAATTATCCAAGTACATTCCAAAGAATGTTATTTTTGTAAGTGAAAGTGGAATTGCCTCAATAGATGACCTAAAAATAGCCCTAAGATATGCAGATGCTGCTCTTATTGGCACAAGTTTTATGAAATCTGATAATACATTAGAGTTTGTTAAAAGTTTTGTGGAGGCTAAACTATGCTAAATAAAATTGTAGATAATTACAATCTAACATTTGAGGAATCCTATGAATTATTTAATAATCTATTAATGGAAAGCGATATTAGAATAGGAGCCTATCTTGCGGCACTTCAAACCAAGGGGATTACCTCCCAAGAGATTGCAGGTTTTGCAAAGGCCATGAGGGATAATGCCATTAAAGTAGGCTTAGGTAGGAACATAGTTGATACCTGTGGAACTGGAGGGGATGGCTCCTCCACTATAAATGTTAGTACGGCAGTATCTCTAATATTATCCCATTTTATAAAGGTTGCCAAGCATGGAAATGTATCCATTACCTCTAAAAGTGGTTCTGCAAATGTCCTGCAGGCATTGGGCATTAAAATAGATCTCTCTCCTGAAGAGGCAAAGGAAATGATTGATAAAACAAACTTTGTATTTCTATTTGCTCCAAGGTATCATCCTGCCTTAAAAAAGATCATGCCTGTTAGAAGGGAATTGGGCATAAAAACAATATTTAATATATTGGGTCCTCTTTCAAATCCTGCAAATCCAGATTATCAGATGGTAGGGGTTAATTCCTTAGATTTAGTGGAGAAGGTTGCAGAGGCCTTAAGGTTGTTAGGGGTTAAGAGGGCCCTTGTGGTTCATGGAAGTGGTCTTGATGAATTAAGTCCAAAGGATACTTCAAAGGTATGTGAGGTTAAGAATAAATCCTTAAATACATATACTCTATCTCCAGAGGATTTTGGAATGGAATCCTCAAAAATAATACCCTGTGGAAGTCCAGAGGAAAGTGCAAGGAGAATACTTGATGTATTCTCGGGTAAGAAAAATGAAGATAGGAACTTTATAGTATTAAATGCTGCTGCAGGTCTCTATACCTGTGGAATAGCATCTGATTATTTAGAATCTGTTGAAATGGTAAATAACGCAATAGATAGTGGAGATATATTGAATAAGGTTAAGGATATACAATCCCATAAATGATTATAAAAAATTTATCATTAATAAAAAATTTAAAAAATTAAAATTAATAAAAAAATAATGAAATAAAATAGATATTTTAAGATTTTAAAATATCTAAAAAGAAGTAAATAATAAAAAGTAGAATTTTCCATTATTTTTCTTAGTACTCTGGACACTGAAAGCAGGAAAAATACTTTAAAAGAATATATATTATAAAAGTTATACTCAGAAAGTAAGGCTTAAATAATGCAAAGATTTAAAATTCTCTTTTTATTATATTTTATCCTTTTTATTCGTATTACATAAGGGATCATAGTTAAGGATATGTGTTTGATTATAAATAACATCATCATAGGGATATATTATGTTTATTAAAATATGTGGAATTAAATCCATTAGGGAATTAAAAATAGTTGAAAAGTATGCTAATGCCACAGGAGTAATAGTGGAATCAACATCTAAAAGAACAATAAGCCTCAGTAAATCTAAGGAATTAATAAAAGAATCTAATATTCCAGTATTTGCAGTTTCCACATTGAAGGATTTTGAATCCTGGTCAAATATGGTGGAAAAAACTAAAACAGAGTATATTCAGATTCATTCAGATATGAAACCTTATGCCATAGAAAAACTAAAGGAGGAATATGATTTATTCATAATGAAGGCATTTAAAGTGCCTAAAAGCACTTCCTCTCCTGAAGAGGATGCTGAGAAATTAATAAATCAAATAAAGGAATATAATAATATTATTGATAGGGTTTTATTGGATACAGGTAAGGGTTGTGGTATTACCCATGATCACAGGATAAGTAAAATAATATGCAAAACAGTATGTAAAAACTTTGAGGTAGTGCTTGCAGGAGGCCTAAATCCTGAGAATGTGGAGAAAATTATAAATCATGTCCAACCCTTTGGGGTAGATGTATCAAGTGGCGTTGAGAGAAATAATGAAAAAAATGAGAATTTAATAAAATTGTTTGTTAATGCTGTGAAGAATAAGTGATATACATTTTTATAATTATTATTTTTATTTTAAAAATAAATTATTTTATTATTTTTTTAAAATTTATTAGGTGATATAAAAATGGAAATGAGATTTGGAAAATATGGGGGACAGTATGTTCCAGAAGTACTTATACCATCTTTAAAGGAGTTGGAAAAGGCCTACAAAGAGTATAAGGATGATCCAGAGTTTAAGGAGGAACTTGATTACTACTTAAAAAACTATGCTGGAAGGGAAACTCCCTTATATTTTGCTGAGAATCTTACAAAGAAAATTGGCGGGGCTAAGATATATTTAAAGAGGGAGGATTTATTACTTGGAGGAGCCCATAAAATAAATAACAGTATTGGTCAGGCCCTTTTGGCAAAGAAAATGGAAAAAACAAGATTAATAGCCGAAACTGGAGCAGGAGAGCATGGACTGTCCTCTGCAATGGTTGGGGCACTCTTTAAAATGAAAACTAGAATATACATGGGAGCAATAGATGTTGAAAGGCAGAAGTTAAATGTATATAAAATGAAATTACATGGGGCTGAGGTATATCCTGTAGAATCAGGTTCAAAAACACTAAAGGATGCCATAAATGAAGCATTAAGGGATTGGGTAGAAACCTTTGAAGATACATATTATTTAATAGGTTCCGTTGTAGGTCCCTATCCCTATCCCTCAATAGTTAGGGATTTCCAATCTGTTATAGGAAAGGAGGCCAAAAAACAAATACTTGATATAGAGGGAAAACTTCCAGAGTGCATTGTTGCCTGTGTAGGGGGAGGAAGCAATTCCATAGGTATTTTTAATGAATTTAAAAATGATAAGGAAGTTAAATTGATTGGAGTGGAGGCCGCTGGAGAAGGACTTGATACTGAAAAACATGCTGCTGCACTACTTAAAGGTAAGGAGGGAATACTTCATGGAATGCTTTCCTACTTTTTGCAGGATGAGGATGGACAGATTAGGCCAACCCACAGTATCTCTGCAGGGCTTGACTATCCAGGGGTAGGTCCTGAGCATGCCCATCTTAAAGATATGGGGGCAGTGGAATATGTGGGGATAACAGATGAAGAGGCATTAAATGCATTCTTAGAACTTTCCAAAACTGAGGGAATAATTCCTGCCCTTGAATCCTCCCATGCCCTTGCCCATGCAATGAAAATTGCTAAGGAAATGGACAGTGATGAGGTTATTATAGTTAATCTCTCAGGAAGGGGAGATAAAGATTTGGACACAGTTATGAATTATGTTAAATTCTAAGAATTTTTAAAATAAAATTATTTATTAAATTATTAAAAATTTATTAAAAAATTAATTGGAAGTGGTTTTTATGAATAAAAAATTAGTTAGTTTTATAGTTGCAGGGGATCCAAATCCAGAGGCAACATTAAAGTTTATGAAGGCCCTAAGTAAGCACTCCGATATAATAGAATTGGGTATCCCATTTAGTGATCCTATGGCAGATGGAGAAACAATTCAAATGGCAGATATTAGAGCATTAAATAATGGAATGAAGGTTTCCAAAGTTTTTGATATTATTAGGGAGTTTAGAAGGTATTCAAATACTCCAATAGTTGTAATGACCTACTATAACCCAGTGTTTAATATGGGATTGGAAAGGTTTTTAAAAGAATTAAAGGAATCTGGAGGGAATGGTTTAATAGTGGTTGATTTACCTGTTGAGGACTCAGAGGAATACCTCTCCCTCTGTAAAAAATATGGTATAGATACAATATTTCTTGCTGCTCCAAATACTTCAGAGGATAGGATTAAAAAAATTGATAATGCCAGTTCCATGTTTATTTATTTAGTTTCACTCTATGGTACTACAGGAGTTAGGGG
>JAHEPY010000086.1:0-3319 GCA_019561565.1 Methanothermococcus sp. SCGC AD-155-M21 | reverse complement strand
ATTACCTACAGTTATTTATATTAAAGATGGAAAGGAAGTTGGCAGAACCATAGGCTATAATCCAGAAGAAATAACAAAAAAGTCTAAGGAACTCTATAATTAATTTTATAATTAATTTTACGTTATTACTTATAATGTATTTACCCCATTATCATTTCCTATTTTATTTATATTTTTACTAACTTTTTAGGGATACTATATGGATTTATTGTTAATATTTATTTCAGGAATATTTACAGCATTAGGACCCTGTGTATTTACTGTATTGCCTGTGGTATTTACCTATACCTTTGGAATCTCAGAATCTAAAAGAGAGGCATTTATTATATCTTTATTTTTTGTTTTAGGGTTTTCCATAGTTTTTAGTATATTAGGAGCCATTTCATCAGCTTTTGGAATGCTTTTTGGGATTTACAAGTTAAAGTATATTGCAGGTATTTTAGCAGTGGTTTTAGGTTTATTAATCATGTTTAAAAAGGGTTTTTCCTTTAGATTAAAGGGAAATTTTTTTAATAAATTTATAACCAAAATTAGTAATAAAAATATTTCCTTTAAATATAAGGTATTTACCTCCATTATTCTTGGAATATCCTATGGCGTTGGAGCTAATGTATGTGCAGATCCTATTTTAGCAGGAATATTGACCTATGTATCTACAAAATCAGATATAACCTTTGGATTTTTAGCATTATTTGTGTATTCAATGGGTTACGGACTTCCAATAATTCTTTTAAGCATTATGGGCGTTGAAGGTAAGGAGATATTTGAGAGATTTATTAGTTCAAATATTGTTAGTTTTATTTCAGGCCTTGTACTGGTTCTATTGGGTCTTTTTATTATTTTTAATTAATGATAATAAATATAATAATAAAATAATAATTAAATGCATGGGAAGAAATTATAATTTATAATTAAAAACCCCTTTAATTCAAATAATAATTTTATTTATATATTTAAAAAAATTAAAAGTTAAGGCTTTGCCCAGATGGGTACCACTCCCCACTCAATACCAAAGACTGCTGGTACAAGAATATAGCAGAACAACGTAATTATGAAAATGCTTATTAAGTTCAGTATAAAACCGTTCCTTACCATTTGTGGCATTGTAACATAACCCGTGCCAAAGACTATGGCATTTGGTGGTGTTGCAACTGGAAGCATAAATGCAAAACTCGCTGCAATGGCAGTAGATATCATAAACAACCTTGGATCCTCACCTATTGCAAGGGCAAAACTGGCCATTATTGGCATCATTAAGGTTGTTATGGCTATATTTGATGTCATCTCTGTAAGAAAGATCGTCAGAGTGACTATAACAAATATGATTACAATAAGTGGCATCCCCTCCAAAAACATAAAATTATTACCTATCCAGTTGGCCAGTCCACTTTTCATAAATGCTTTACTAAGGGCTATACCTCCTCCAAATAGTAACAGTATTCCCCAAGGTATATTTTTAGCCCCATCCCAGCCAAGGGCAAATTCACCTTTACGAAGGTTCACAGGGATTAAGAAGAGGGAGATGGCAGAGATCATGGCAATTACCTTGTCATCTACAAATGGTAGGAAGGTCTTTATTCCAGGTATGAAGATATCTCCTATTGTTTTTGGCGAACTGTTAATCCATGCAAGGGCTGTGAGTATGAAAACTACAAGAACTGTTTTCTCACCTTTGCTCCATGGCCCTAACTTCTTCAACTCCTCCTCAATTACCCTTTTACCTCCAGGTATTTCCTTTATCTCAGGTGGGTTAGTTAGATATACAAGCACAAACCATGAGATAAGGAGAAAAGTCCATGAAATTGGAACCCCAACTACAATCCAATCAGTAAAGGTTATTGGAGGAGCATCAGGAAAGAGGATAGGTAGAGTACCCACTACTATAGCATTTGGTGGCGTACCAATTATAGTGGAGACCCCTCCAATTGTTGCTGCATAGGCAATTCCAAGCATCAGTGCTATGCCAAATCTTGAGTGGTTAGATCCAACTCCCATTTTTGACAGATGAAGAATTATGGCAAGAGCAATAGGCATCATCATCATTGTAGTTGCAGTATTGGATATCCACATACTTAGAAATGCTGTGGCTACCATGAAACCAAGAATAATTCTTCGAGAACTTGTACCAATTATTTTGATTATAATAAGAGACAACCTCCTATGAAGTCCCCATTTCATCATTGCTGCGGCTATCATAAAGCCTCCCATGAATAGGAAAATTATTGTTGATGCATAACTCGGCGCAACTTCCTTCATTTCGCTGACTCCGAGGATAGGGAGGATTATTAAAGGTAACAGAGCAGTTGCAGGAAGTGGTATTGCCTCGCCCATCCACCATATTACCATTAGTAAGGCAAGGGCTGCAACATACTTCATTTGAGTGGCCTTATTATTAATCTCCTCATAACTCTTTAAATCTTTCTCCTTTAACCACTCCATGAATGCTAAGGCATCAATTACTTTTCCATCTCTCACCATCCCAAGTTCCGAAGATTCATGGAGCAATTGATTATCCAGTTCTACAAGATTGATGGCTGCATCAAGGAATGTATGTGGCGTGGGAATTAACACAAGAACTGTAAACACAAGTAATCCAAGAATGAGGGATATTCTCTGTCTTTTCGAATATCCCTGATGTTCTTTATCTGGAGCCGATCCACCGGGAGTATCTGCAGTAGGTTCCTTTCCTTTCTGCTCTTCTACATCTTTGATTACTTCATGTTCCTCTCCCTCTCCCTTAAATTGTATTGGAAAGGGAAAAGAATTTGGAAATACTGGCAAGGGATCACCTCAGACGTTCTTATAGTTCCCACTAATCCTGATAAATCTATGAATATGAAAAAAATACCGTAATGTGTTATTTTAAATTATTTATTTTATACTATAATATTTCTTATTAATGATAAAAGAAATATAATAAATTAAAAAGTTAAAGAATAAATAAAATAAAACTAAAATAAGGCATTATTATTTACTGCCTTCCAAAATCCCTTCCTTTAATTCCCTTGCCTTTTCTTCAAGTTTTTTAATTGTTTCCTCTGAATCTCCATATTCCTCAATTATCTTTACATAAGCACTACCTACAACAACTCCATCAGCCCCGTTTTCAATAAACCTCTTAGCATGTTCCTTCTCTGATATTCCAAAACCAACATAAACTGGATTTTTGCATAATTCTTTAGTTCTCTTTAAAAAATCAATGGCCAAGTTGGAAACCTCCCCCCTAACTCCTGTAGTACCATAGAGTGAAACTAAATAAATAAACATGGAACTGGCATTATCAATTTTTTTAATCCTATCCTCTGAAGTATTTGGAGCA
>JAHEPY010000085.1 GCA_019561565.1 Methanothermococcus sp. SCGC AD-155-M21 | reverse complement strand
GTTGAAGAGTTCCATATATCTCCTGGAGATAATATTGCATTTGGAGTTTCTGTATGATTACTTCCTGATATTAGTAATGAGGGATTAAAGGGATCAAGGCTTGTAGGGTTACTACCATTTACGGCCCATATATTAACTTCTGATATGTTGTAGTAGTAGTTATTTCCTTTATTTTTAAATGTGGTATTTTCATACCATAGGGTGTATTCCCCAGTGGTTGTATTCATATCAGGTCCTTTTTTACATACACTTACTCCACTATCTCCAATTGCATAGACTCCCTCTACTACTGTGGCACCAGTAGTTCCTCCATAATAAAAATTCACTGCTGCAAAACCGTAATTTACCTTTGTGGCACCTCTACCTGTGTAGGTATTGTAAGCAGATACAGTGAAGTTTAGTGATCCATTATGAGTGCTGTTCAATTCCACATTATACCACTCGATGGAATCATTTGCGGTACCTGTAAAGTAGTGACTATTATACAGGGACGTATTCCCCTGATTGGCACTTACGTTGCTAATGTTTAAGAAAGTCCAGGTAGAATTCCCATAGAAGTTAGATTTATTAGATAAGTGCTTAAATAACCGAATAATTACTCTAGTATATGGATTAGGTAGTGCTGAAACATTTCTAGATATGTTGAGGGATACATTCCACGTAGCGAATCTATTTGCAGGAATCTTTGTAGCACTATAGGATTCATTTACAAGTATTGGGGCTCCTACATTTGACGTATTAAGTTGAATGGCAACTTTAACATAACTGTTATTAGGTAGTATTGGAATATGCACATAGGTTAAACCAGAAGGAAGTCCTGTATAGGCAGGTGGGGAATTTTTAATAAATACCCCTCTCTGGGTAGCGTTATCTGATACATAAGGTGCAGATATATTATTTGAAATATTTATTGCTACCCATACATCACTAAGTGTATCATTTTGTGCGTTATTTTCAATTTTAATGTATCCAGTTAGATTGTGGATGGCATATTCTGTTGTACCATCTCCACTTACATTTGCAGTCATATTATACTTTTCAGTATATGTTACCATTAATGGATTGGCAGAGATTGCTGATAGCATACCAATCAACAGTAAAATCCCAATAATGGCAAGTTTCCAATTGTATTTCATATTTCCTACCTAATTATTAGTTAAATGGGTCGCTATAGGATATTTTTTAATTTTATTTTTAATAAAGTAAATATATGCTTTTTATAAGTATTACCCATTAAAAAATTAACATTAAATAAAAATACCTAAAATTATATATTTATAAAAAATATAATTAACATAGTAAAAACACATTATATGAAAAGGAGATATTTGTGTTTTAACTATTGATGATTTTGAAAGAAAGACAGTGGCATTATTAAAAAATTAAAAAAAATAAATTAAAATTAAAATTTTTTAATTTTTCAGTCTTCTAACTATGATTCCCATTCCAATTATCCCTGTTAAGAGGGCTAAAAGCACTTCAAAGTTGTTTCCATCACTTCCCCCTACCAATATAGTCTTTGGAGATGTTGTAGGTAATAATGAATGNGTAGGGTCAATACCTACAATAAAGAGATCTGATGGTATGTATTCCCCTGTTCCATTTACAGTATAGTTTATTAATACTGTCTGATTGTTGTTTATCTCTGTGGTGGTGTACCATCCATCCCCATCTGCTCCCCCATTGAGTGGGTTCAGAGCCCAGTACATACTTAAGTTGTATCTATTGTTATTGGTTATAGTTGTATTTCCAGAACCATTGAGCATGGTATTGTTGTATACTGTAGGTCCAGATACAATGGTGAAATTATTTGGTAATAAATCATAGACATATACTAATGGAGACTCCTCTCCACCAATGTTTTCAACTACTATGTATATACTGTAGGTTCCATCTGGATTGGTTTTTAAAGTCTTTGTTACCTTTATTAAATAACTACCTACCACATATATTTTTTCTACTATAATATAGGAACTTCCATATTCATCGTCGTACTCGTTAACTGTGGTATTCAGTAGTGTAATATTGCTATCTGCTACCTTAAAGGTATAATTTGCCCATATTACAGGTACTCCATCATCATAATCATCAAATGTGAAGTTGTAGGTTGAAGAATTCCATATACTTCCTGGAGATAATATATAATTTGGAGTTTCTGTATGCTTACTTCCTGATATTAGTAATGATGTATTAAAGGGATCAAGGCTTGTAGGGTTACTACCATTTACGGCCCATATATTAACCTCTGATATGTTGTAGTAGTAGTTATTCCCTTCATTTTTTAAAGAGGTATTTTCATACCATAGAGTGTACTCTCCAGTGGTTGTATTCATTTCAGGTCCTCTCTTGTATACTCCAACTCCTCCATCCCCTATTGCATAGGCGCCCTCTAATGTGGTACCACTAACTGTTCCATTAAAATCAAAGAATACTACTGCAAAACCGTAATCTACCTTTGTGGCACCTCTACCTGTGTAAGTATTGTTGGCAGATATACTGAAGGATATGGATCCATTTTGGCTGTTGTTCAATACCACACCTGTCCAATTAAGGGAATCATTTGCTGCACCTGTAAAGTAAGGGCCATCCCATAAGGTCGTAGTTCCCTGATTGCTATTATTATTGCTAATGTTTAAGAAGGTCCAGGTGGAATTCCCGTAGTTGTTAGAATCATTAGATAGGTACTTTATTAACTTTATATTTACTTGAGTATTTGGATCAGGTAGTGCTGAAACATTTCTAGATACATTTAGGGATACATTCCAATTTGAAATTCTATTTGAAGGAACTTTTGTAGCACTGTAGGATTCATCTACAATTATTGGGCATCCTATATTGGATCCATTGAGTTGAATAATAACTTCAACGTAACTGTTATTAGGTAGTGTAGGAATATATACATAGGTTAAACCAGAGGGTAATCCTGTGTAGTCAGGTACTGTATCAGTTATATCCACACTCCTTGGAGAATCGTTATGTACTACATCGGGTTCAGATATATTATTCGAAATATTTATTGCTACCCATACATCACTAAGTGTATCATTTAGTGCTGAATTGTTTATCACAAGGTATCCAGTTAGATTGTTGATGGTATAATCTGTTGTACCATCTCCACTTATATTTGCAGTCATATTATACTTTTCNGTGTAGGTTACCAGTAATGGATTGGCAGAGATTGCCGATATCATACCAATCAATAGTAAAATTCCAATACTGGCAAGTTTCCAATTGCATTTCATACATTCACCTATTATTATCATTTATCTAAGTTATTATAAGAGATTTAATAATTTTATTTTTAATATATTTTTTAATTATATGGAGTATTGATATATTTCATATTAAATTATAAAATAGATAACTATGTATTTAACACCA
>JAHEPY010000084.1 GCA_019561565.1 Methanothermococcus sp. SCGC AD-155-M21 | reverse complement strand
ATATCAATGGACTAAAGGTATTAACCAATAACTAAATCTGACTATGTGGTGGCCATATAAAAATCTGTTAAAAATTTTATCTTAGAGAACTTTTTAGAGGCTCCCAATATCCCAGTGATATATCGAGGTATAGAGATCCAGTATATAGGGGGCATACCTGAGGATAGAGAGGTAAAGGAAAAATTCAGAGATAAAATAAAACTATGTTTTGTTGGGAGATTATATAGATGGAAGGGAGTGGATAACTTAATTAATGGTTATAAACTTCTCCCTAAGGAGATAAGGGATAAAACAGTCCTAATAATAGTTGGATATGGAGAGGATTTAGAGTATCTTAAGGAGTTATCAGGGAATTACCTTAACAACGGGATATGTTTCACTGGAAAAAAGGATTTTAAAGAGGCCGTAGGAATAGTTAAGAGTTGTGATATATATATCCATCCATCCCATAGGGGAGGGGGCCTCTCCAGTTCACTACTTCAGGCCATGTGCTGTGGAAAACCTGTTGTAGGTAGTCCCTATGAGGGAGGGGATGAGGTAATAATGGATAAAAAAACTGGAATACTTCTAAATGATAACAGTCCCAAGGAGATATGCAGGGGCATAATGGAATTTATTAATGACAGGGAGTTGAGGTTTCACTGTGGTAGGGGGGCTAAGAGGTTCATAGAAGAAAACTTTAATTGGAGTGTATCAGTGGAAAGATACAAGGAGATTCTAATGGAGTTAAGTAGGAGATAGGGATGATAAAGAAATTTAAGGAATTTTACTACAGTTTAAAGGAGAGAATATATTTACTGGCAAAAAAGTATTCCTCAAAGGTAGGGTTGGATTTACCCTACTTTATAAAAGGAGGGTTTTGGTTAGGAATTGGCAGAATTTTTTTATTTATAAAGGGTTTTTTATTAAGTGTAATTTTGGCAAATATGTTATCCAAGGAATCCTTTGGAGAGTATAACTTTGTAATGACCATTTTAATCCTTGCAGGCATCTTTGCCCTACCTGGGATGGGAGTTGCAATAGTGCAGGCCATAACAAAGGGTTATGAGGGAACTTACTTTAAGGCACTTAGGGAAGTTTTTAAATACAGTTGGATTGGTAGTTTTGCCCTATTGGGGCTATCTGTTTATGAATACTACAGAGGTAATTTTAATTTATCTATTATTTTTTTAATTCTCTCTTCTTTATTTCCTTTTTATTCAATATCAGGATATTACAGTCATTTTTTCAATGGGGAAAAAAGATTTGATATACTATCAAAAATAACCTCTTTTTTTGTAGTTGTATCTACAATATTGCTAATTATTACCCTGTTTATTACAAAATCTATATTTTGGATAGTATTAATAACAGTACTATCCCAAATCATAGTTTGTGGATATTTTAGTATATTTTATATAAAAAAATTTATTGATAATAAAGAAGTAGATTCTTCAAGTATAAAATTTGGAAAAAATATAAGTAAATCAATGGTTTTAACAGGAATAGCCTCTAATTTTGATAGTTTAATAATAGTTCATTTTTTAAATTTTTCTGATTTGGCAGTGTTTAGGGTTATTATGACACTACCTAGTCAATTTGAGTTATTGGTTAATACCTTTAGTCCATTGATATTGCCAAAAATGGCATCATCCAATTTAAATAAAAGGGATGTACTATTACACTTTAAAAAATTTTTATTTATAATATTGGGAATTATAATTTTATATATAATAATTGCCCCAATAGTATATTTCATATTCTATCCAAAATACTTTGAGCATACATGGCTTAGTATATTGTATAGTTTAACATTTATAAATTTTCTATATTTGCTACCATATAACTACTTAATAAAAGAAAAAAGTAGGGAGTTAATAAATAAATTTAATACATTCTCTGCATTATTGCTTATAGTATTAAGTTTTATAGGGGTGTTTTATTATGGGCTGTTTGGGGCAGTTATGGCAAGAGTTATATATAGTATTGTTGTAATATTATTTATTACTATATTATTTTTAAGGGCCTAAAAATTTGAGGTCATACTATGGAAGTCTTAGCAATAATCCCTGCACGTGGTGGTTCTAAAGGAGTATTGAGAAAAAATATTAGGTTGTTGAATGGTAAACCTTTGATTTATTACCAAATAAAAAATGCTTTAGAAAGCAAATATATAAACAATATTGTTGTTACCTCGGATGATGAGGATATTTTAGATTATGCCTCTAATTTTGATGTATACTTAAGAGAACGACCTCCTGAACTGGCAAAAGATGATATTACTTTAGACCCAGTAATCTATGATGCAGTAAATTATATTGAACATAATCTAATGAAAAAATACGATATAGTGATTACTTTACAACCAACATCTCCATTAATGAGGCCAGAAACCTTAGATAAATCAATAAAATACTTAATAGACAAAAATTTAGACACTCTAATTCCTGCTGTTGATGCGACTCATCTTTATTGGAAAGAGGAGAATGGAAAAATTGTACCTGATTTTAAAGAAAGGTTAAATAGGCAATATCTATCTAAAAAATATATTGAAACCGGTGCATTTTTAATAACTAAAAGAGAGTTTGTAAAAGAGAATTCTAGATTTGGTAAAAGAATAGATGTTTTTGTTATAAATGAGATAGAGGGAGTAGATATTGATACTCCACTGGATTGGCTTATTGCTGAGACATTAATGAAAAGATTAACTATATTGTTTATTGTTAATGGTAATGAGAAAATAGGAATGGGTCACGTTTATAGGACTATAACTTTGGCAGATAAATTTATAGGCCATAATATTCTATTTTTAACATGGAATAGTGATGAAAAGGCATTAAAGTTAATAAAAAATCATAATTATAAGGTAATAATAACTTCAAAAGGAGATTTGTTAGACCGGGTTTCCAATATAAAGCCGGATATAGTAATTAATGATGTACTTGACACGGAAGTTGAACACATAAAAAGACTAAAAGAGTTGGGATCTTTTGTAGTTAATTTTGAAGATCTAGGTGAAGGGGCGGATGAAGCCCATTTAGTTTTTAATGCACTGTATGAAAAAACTAATCCAAAACCTACCCACAAATTTGGTTATGAATATGAATGTTTAAATGAAAAATTCTATTTATATCCTCCAATAAAGTTTAAAGAATACCCTGAAACATTATTCCTATGTTTTGGAGGAGTTGATCAGAACAATTTAACTTGCAGGGTACTAAATATTGTGCCAGACTTAATTAAGGAAACTACGATAAGAAATATAATTGTGGTTATAGGACCGGGATATAAGTATAGGGGGGAAATAAATAAAGTAATAGCAAGTTTGGATAAACATAATATAAAAATAGAATTATATCAAAATGTTAGTAATATGCCTAAATTAATGAGGAAAACTGATATTGCAATAACCTCCAATGGTAGAACCATTTATGAATTAACTTCCATGAGGATTCCAACAATAAGTGTCGCACAAAATGATAGAGAGACTCTACATTTATTTGCCCGGTATCATTCGGGTATTAAATACCTTGGAATTGCATGTACTGCAAGTGATAAGGATATTCTGGATGCTATTAAAGAAATAGCAAATAACCACAATCTAAGAAAAAAGATGTATTTATCTCAAATAAAGGCATCTAAGGTAATTAGGCGAAGTATAGAAAGAGTTATCAATGAGACAATGGCTGCATATTGTAGGTGGAAAAATGAAAATGATCAAGATTGGTAAAAAAGTTATTGATAAAAGTAATTTTGATCTTCCATATATTATTGCAGAAATAGGTGTTAATCATGAAGGTGATCTTGAGAAAGCAAAAGAAATGATTGAGGAGGTAGCAAAAGCTGGGGGAGATGCTGTAAAATTTCAAGTGTATAAAGCTGAAACCTTAGCATCAAAATACTCTCCTGCATACTGGGACACCTCAAAAGAGTCTACAAAATCCCAGTATGAATTGTTTAAAAAATATGATAAGTTTTGGAAAAAAGAATTTGAAGAATTGACGGATTATGCAAAGTCATATAAGATTGATTTTTTGGCGACACCTTTTGATATAGAAAGTGCTGATTTCATTGAAAATTTAGTTCCTGCATATAAGATTGCATCTGCAGACATTACTAATAAACCATTCATAAAACATATTGCTAAAAAGGGAAAACCCATAATATTATCAACAGGAGCCTCTACAATCTCTGAGATATGGGGGGCTATCCAATGGATTAGAGAGGAAGGAAATGATAAAATAATACCTTTACATTGTGTTTTAAATTATCCAACTGAATATGAAGAGGCCAACTTAGGGGCAATTAAAAAAATAGAGGAGTTATTTCCTGATTATATTATCGGATATTCGGACCATACTCTACCTGAATATGTTGACTACGTCTTAATAACTGCCTGGTTACTTGGGGCACAGGTTATAGAGAAACATTATACTTGGAATAAAAATTTACCTGGAAATGATCATTACCATTCAATAGACTATCAAGACTTAAAAATGATTATTGAAAAGATGAAATTCATCAAGAAAATTATTGGAAAATTTGAAAAACACTACTTGCCAAGTGAAGAAATAGCAAGAACATATGCAAGAAGGAGTTTAGTTGCTAAAAAATTTATTCCTAAAGGGAAGGTTATTGATAAAGAAGACATCACATGGAAAAGGCCTGGAACTGGCATTTCTCCATCTATGATTGATGTTATAGTGGGAGGGGTAGCCTTAGATGATATTGAGGAGGATGAAATATTAACATTCGATAAAATAAGATTATCCAATAATAAGTTGGAATAAAATAATGACTGGTGATCACCTTGAAAATACTTGTTGGAGTGGCCCATGGAGCAATTAAAA
>JAHEPY010000083.1 GCA_019561565.1 Methanothermococcus sp. SCGC AD-155-M21 | reverse complement strand
ATATGAGAATGATCCTGCCAGGGAGGTAGTTTTAAAGTTTGTTAAATATAAGGTTATGAGCATACCTGTTTTAAATAATGAGGGTAAAATAGTAGGAATGGTTAGAAACTGCGATATTACAAAGACCCTTGCCCAGTTATATGATATTCCAGTTTATAAGTTATTTAAAATATTGGAGAAGGAATTAAAGGGTATAACCTGGAGAGAACTTATGGAGGCTGCAGCCATAGTTACAAAAAACACTACTGGAGAGGTTATTCCTCCAGAGGAATATGAAAAGAGAATAATGAATACAACATTTGGTCAGGCTCTATGGGCCTGTGGGGGATTGGAGAAATTTTTTGCTGGTTTAATAAAGATAGGGGAGATTGTTATTGCCAGAAAGATTGCCAGGGCGAGATAAAATAATATTAAAAAATAAAAATAAATAAAAAATATAATTAAAATTATTTTAAAATAAAAAAATAAAATTAATTAATAAAAATATAATAAAGATAAAAATCATTATAATAATAAAATTAGAGAGTGTTGAATATATGTTCTCCAATATCCTCAGGATCTTTAAGAAGAAAAATGATGGCAAAACAGATGAAGAATGGTTCAATGAAGGAGTTGCCCTCTATAATCAGAGAAAATATGAGAAGGCAATAGTATGCTTTGATAAATCTCTAACTATAAAGGAGGATCCTAAGATAAGAAAAATCAGGGACGAAGCTGAGATAAAGTTAAAGGAGAGCATAGTTAGGAAAATAATAGGGGATGCTAAAAGAGTAATTTCACAGATAAAATCCAAATATAACATTAAAGATGCTGAGAATATTCTATCTCAGGCTGAGAAGGCAATAGGGGATGCCAAATCAACAATCTCACAGATAAAATTAGAGTATGATGTTGGAGAGATTGAATCTTTACTATCTCAGGCGGAGGGGGCATTTAAGAAGGGAGGATATTCCAAAACAGAGGAACTTGCTCTAAAGGCTAAGGATAAGGCTGTAGAAATAGGTAATCAGGCAGAGAAGGCTGAGAAGGCAATAGGGGATGCTAAAAAAGTAATTTCTAAGATAAAGTCAGAGTATAATGTTAAAGAGGCTGAGGATACTCTATCTCAGGCTGAAGAAGCATTCAACAAGGGAGATTATTCTAAATCAGAAAAACTTGCTTTGAAAGCTAAGGAAAAGGCAATTAGTGCGATAGATTATATTACATTGTGGGAGTATGTGACGAGTATTGTTTACTCAGTATCAATAACTCCAGATGGGGAGTATATAGTTGCCGGAGGGTTACGTAGTAATGTTTATCTCTTCAACAGAGGAGGGGAGTTATTGTGGGAGTATGGGACAGATGGTAATGTTGAATCGGTAGCAATAACTCCAGATGGGGAATATATAGTTGCTGGGAGTCATGATAATCATGTTTACCTCTTCAACAGAGAAGGGAAGTTATTGTGGAAGTATGAAACAGGTGATGATGTTGAATCAGTAGCAATAACTCCAGATGGGGAATATATTGTTGCAGGAAGTGAGGATGATAATGTTTATCTCTTCAACAGAGAAGGGAAGTTATTGTGGAAGTATAGAATAGATGATGGTGTTTTGTCGATATCAATAACTCCTGATGGAGAGTATATAGTTGCTGGAGGGTTACGTAGTAATGTTTATCTCTTCAACAGAGGAGGGGAGTTATTGTGGAAGTATGGAACAGGTGATAATGTTTACTCAGTATCAATAACTCCTGATGGAGAGTATATAGTTGCGGGGAGTAATGATAAACATATATATCTCTTCAACAAAGAAGGAGATCTATTGTGGAATTATAGAACAGATGGTAGTGTTTTCTTAGTATCAATAACTCCTGATGGAGAGTATATAGTTGCTGGGAGCGGACTTAGTATTTACCTCTTTGCCTCATTACATGCAATATCAAAAATAATAGAAAAACTTAAACCAAAAGTAAAACTAATTTACGGCTTAGATAAACTACTTGAATCTGCAAAAAAAGAATTTAAAGAGAAAAACTACGATAATACATTACAATACATCAACAAATGTAATGAATTAATTAATAACGCCAAACCAAAATTAAAAATCAAACTTCTAAATACTTCATACACTTACAATAAATGGGATAAAACTAAAATAGAAATAATAAACGAAGGAGATGCCATAGC
>JAHEPY010000082.1 GCA_019561565.1 Methanothermococcus sp. SCGC AD-155-M21 | reverse complement strand
GACCCCCTTTGTGGCAGCATAGAATGTTGCAATTAACCATAGTGCAAGTAGAAGGGCATATTTTATATCTATTTTAACATCCTTTTTCATATATCTCGTTGAAAGGAAGGATAGTGCTATACCTAAGATTCCCAATATGAATAAAAAGCTATCCCCTAAGGAATTAGATATTATTTCATTAATGGAGGGAGTGGCAAGTTCAGATACTGTTGTAAATACATTGGGCCAACCTGAAACCTTAGTGGTTTCCTTTATAAGGGTAAATCCCACTGGCGAAAGAACACCATTTATAAAACTATTTACTCCATACAATAGGGATATTAAGAGGGCACCCCCTATGGCAAATATTCCTGTTATTAGGGATACTTCCTTTGTATTTCCCACAACCTATGTTCCAATTGCTGCCTATGGACTTTTAATTGTTTTAGCCCTACTTGCAATATATAAAGTAATTGACATTATAATATCCAATAATAATTTAAGGGCAAAAAAAATTATTATCTTACTTTTGGCATTAACCTTAGTTCTACCCCCCCTTTCAAATGCTGTTCCATTTAACACTGCCCCAACATTTAACAATGGATGGAAAGAGGGTTTGGACTGGATAAAAAATTTATAGATTCTGCAAAAAGGTTAGCCAAAGTTAAACCAATAATTGTTCTAAAGGGCGGGAGATCTGAAGAGGGGGCCAAGGCCATTTCATCCCATACTGGAAGTTTGGCTGGGGATTCCCAGATATACAATGCAGCCTTTAAAAAGGGAAAGATTCTTGTGGTAGATACCTTTGAGGAGTTAGTTAATTTAATGCACGTATTCTCTACTCAGCCTATTATGAAGAGCAATAGGGTAGCAATTGTAACAAATGCAGGGGGTTTTGGGGTAATGGCTGCAGATAGTTGCAAAAAATACAACCTAACCCTTGGAGATTTCCAACCCTCCACAAGGGAAAAATTAAAAAAATACCTTCCACAGACATCCTCCATATCCAATCCATTGGATTTAATAGGGGATGCAGATACCTCCAGATATAGGCATTCCTTGGAGATTATTAAAGATGATAAAAATATTGATGGAATAATTGTAATACTAACTCCTCAGGAGATGACAAAGCCCTTAGAGGTTGCAGAGACCATAGTTAATACAAAAAAAGACATGGAAAATAAGGAAATATCCAAGGCAATAGTGGCATCATTTGTTG
>JAHEPY010000081.1 GCA_019561565.1 Methanothermococcus sp. SCGC AD-155-M21 | reverse complement strand
CACTTTTCTCAGTTGTAGATAACCTTGGACTGAGATTTATAAGGGCTGTAAGTAGAAGAGGCCTGGCAGTTAAGATTATTCTTAGTCTGTTAGCTTTTAATTTTTATCGGTTAAGGAGTGATGGGAACTAGGGTAATAATAATATTATGGACAATAGGTGAAAGTATGAATTTTTTGAGTAGGTTGATAGGAAGATTTCAAAAAAATCCAATAGAAAAATTAACAATAAGGGACTTAGAGGGGGAAAGGATTAGATTAAAAAGTAAATTGGATAGGATAAAAAAAGAGATAAAATCCTTAGATAAACAAAAGAAGCAATTATTCAAAGAGGGAATAGGTGCCGATAACCTTACAAAGAAGATGCTTGCACAGGATATAAAGAGTATTGAGATGGAAATGAGATTAAAGTATAAAAGTTTCCAAACCTACCAAAAACAATTTAATTTTGTAAATAACCTTCTAATTGTTAAAAAATACGAAAAAGAATTAAAGAATATAGGAATGTGGAATAAGATAAGTAACATCCAACCTGAACTCTTAGAGACAAAACTGAGCAATGTAATATTGGATGGTAAGGAATTTGATCAAACTGTTGAAGGTTTAAATAAAGTCTTTGAGATGAGGATTGATGAATTTGATGAGGAAGTAGATGGCACAGAGAAAAAACTATTGGATGCATGGGGCCAGGTTGAAAGTGGAGAAATTGAAGGAGAGGATATTATGGATAACTTGAATTTAACTGCTGATGAGGAAGAAGAAGATGATAAGGAACTATTTAAGAGATTGGAGAAGGAGAATAAATAATTAATTTTAAGTTTTAATTTACTTTTAAATATTTTTTTAATAATTATATTATTTTATAATAAGTATTAAATAATTAATAGAAAATATTAAAATGTTTAATAGGGGATAAAATGCTAAATAAATTGAAAAGTTTGTTTTCCAAGAATAAAAATCCATTGGACATGCCCTTAAATAAACTAAATGAATCAAAGATAATGTTGGATATTAAAGTTAAAAAATTAGAGGATGAAATATCCCAGATAGATAACCAGATTACAGCACTATTTGAAAGGGCAAAGGAATCAAAGAGTAAAAGTGAGGAGTTAACAATAGCCACAAAAATAAAAACTCTTAGCCAGAAGAAAAAACAACTACAGAACTCCCATGCTCTATTAAATAAACAGATGAGATTTATAAACAATATTTTAGTAATAAAGGAGAATGAAGAGATTTTAAAATCCACGCCTCTATGGAACACCTTAAACTCCATGTCACCTCAGGAGTTGGAAAGGCATTTAATTGATATGAAAATAAACAGTGAAAATATAATGGGAACATTAAATAATGCCTTAGGTATCACTGATGACATGCTAAGTTCAGCATCAGAGGAGCATGATGAGGATATTGAGGATATATTGGGTACAATACATGCCATCAAAGAGGGGGAATTAGATGTTGAAGATGCAAAGGGAATAGTATCCAATGAAGAGAAAGAGAAAAGGGAAGATGAGGATTTTGAAAGAAAATTAAAGAAATTAGATGAAATCCCAAATAATCATTAAAGGAAAAATTATTTTCTATTTTTTTATAATTATATTTTTTTTAATATATTTTATTCTAATAAAAAATTGGAGGGGAGTATATTGGAAGTTGATTTGTCTGGGGCCCTCATGAGCCAATTTAAAAAAGTTAAAAGAGAGTATGAAATAGCAAAGGGAAAAAAGAACGAGAGTATTGCTAAAAAGAAAGCATTAGAATGTGCTAAATTACTAAGGGAGATGGCAAAGTATGATGGATACAGCGAAAAAAGATATTTGGAAAAAGCCAAAAGATGGGAATTAGTAGCAAATAACATAGGAGGGGTATTTAATCCCTCAAAAACCAATAAATACAAACTCACAAAAGCATCAGGATCACCAAATAAAACAGGTTCAAAGACCAAAGGGGATGATGTAGAGGATGAGATTGATAGGTTTAAAAATTTTGTAAAAAATAATTTAATAGAAAAATCCACTATAAAGTGGGAAAATATAGGAGGATTGGAATGGGTAAAACAACTTATGATGGAAACCATAGTAATATCAGCACTTCAAAGGCCTGCCTCTATTCAACCCTGGAAGGGTATTTTACTATTTGGACCTCCAGGAACTGGAAAGACACTACTGGCCTCTGCATGTGCTGGAAGTTTGGAGGCAACATTCCTTAATGTAAAGGCATCATCAGTATCAAGTAAGTACTATGGAGAATCCTCCAAGATTGTAAGTGCCCTCTACGAAGTTGCAAGGGAACTCCATCCAAGTATAGTGTTTATAGATGAGATAGATGCCCTAACAACAAAGAGAAGTGATGGGGTTAGTGAGGCATCCAGGAGGATGCTATCTACTCTATTGACAGAGTTAGATGGCTTTCAAGATAAGGGAAGTGATAGGTTAATACTCACCCTATCGGCAACAAACACACCCTGGGATTTAGATGAGGCTGTACTCTCCAGATTTTCAAGGAGGATCTATATTCCATTACCAGATAAGGATGCCACAAAGGCGATTATAAAGATCAATACAAAGGGCATTGAATTAAATGTTGATTTAGAGGAGATCTCTGAGAGATGTGTGGAGAAACTCTACTCAGGTAGGGACTTAAAGAACCTCTGTCAGGATGCCACCTGGAATATGATAAGGGATGTAAATAAAGACCTATATAAAATGGCTAATCTATCCTATAATGAGTTAAAAAGAAGAAAGTTAAAAACAAGACCTCTAACTAATGATGATTTTGAAGAGGCCTTTAAGAAAATAAAAAGTCCATTAACTAAATCCGAGATTGAGAAGTATGAGAGATGGGGGGAGGAATTTGGGGGATAATTTTTTATATATTTATTATTAAAATTTATTATATTTAAAAAAAATTTAATTTATTTTATAATTATGTTAAATACAAGGGACGATCTAAGGTGGAGGGATGAAAAAAATAGCATTTATATTTTTATTATTACTCTCTGTAGTTACTATTAATTATGGATCGGATTATTGTTCATTATCTGTTAAATCTGATCCATCAGGTGCAAAGGTTTATGTTAATGGATATTATATGGGAACAGCTCCTCTTACATAGATCTAACATCTGGAGTATACTGCAGTATTAAAGTAAAAAGGATAGTTATAATGATTACTCTACAAGTGTTTATGTCTCTTCAGGAGGTTCAAAAACTGTTAATGCTAATCTATTATTATCTCCCTCTAATAAGGAGGGTAGCGATACGATAATGGGGTTAATTTTTATAATACTCTTCATCATAGGATTTATTGCAATTGGAAAAGGCATATATTCCCTATTCCGAAAAAAGAAAACTCAAAAAACAGAAAACTTGGAAAATATCCAAATAACAAGTTCAAAAACCGAAGATCCAAAACCTGAGACTACAAGTATTATAGATTTCCCAAGGGAACTACTCGAAAAATACATCCCGCTCAAAAAACTTGGAGAGGGAGGTTTTGGAAAGGTATTTAAAGTTAAAAGAAAGGGAGGGACTCTACCCTTGGCAATTAAGGTACCTAGTTTAAAGGAAGGAGCCAAAAAATACCTTCTAAAGGAAATCAATGCATGGAAAGATCTCAATCATCCAAATATAGTTAAATTCTATGATGCATTTACAGAACCTATTCCCCATATAGAGATGGAGTATATTAAAGGATACAAATTAAATGGAAAAACTATAAGAGATTTAGAAGATTACCCAAAACCTACAAACCCAAAAGAAGCCATTAAATTAATAAAAGAGATTGCAGAGGGACTTAAACACGCCCACAATAAAAATATAATCCACAGAGACATCAAACCATCTAACATCCTACTAACTGAGAACTTCATACCAAAGATAACAGATTGGGGATTGGCAAAAATAGGAGCAAAATCCACCACAGCAACTACCACAAAGGGATTAACCCCCATCTACTCAGCACCGGAGCAGATGGACGAGGAGGTGTATGGAAAGACAGATATAAGAACAGATATCTATCAATTGGGAGTTTTATTATATGAGTTACTAACTGGAAGACCACCCTACGAGGGAAATACAATAACTCAGGTATCTTTAAAAATTGTAAATCCAAGTAAAAAACCAACTCCACCTTCGAAGTTAGATCCAAAACTCTCCATATTCGACGGTATCTTTGAGAAACTCTTAGCAAAGAGAAAAGAAGATAGATACCAATCCATAGAGGAGTTCTTAGGGGCCCTAAATTCCATAGAGGATATAATTAGGGAAAAAGAAAAATTTAAAGCTACACTAGCTAAAACCACCCAGAGATTAAAAGTCTCAACAGATAGAAGGAAAATTGAAAGATTAACCAGGAATTTACTTGAGACTACAGTAAAATTAGCCCTGAACTGTGTCAAGGTAAATGATAAAGTGGACCTGTTAGACAACCTGGAGTTGTTGAGGGACTATGTTAAATCTGGGGAGAACAGAACGGAATTGGAAGGAGCAATATCTCATATAGAGTATCTAATAAAGGAGGGCATGCCCATTGGAGGTGATACCACTGAGGGACTTAATGTATTGTTAAATAGGATTAAAAGAGAGTGGAGTTAATATAATGGCTATTCATATGCTCTAAGAATATCTAACATCTTATATTTTAATTTATAATTTTATATATTTTATTATAAGTTTTTTATTTTTTTAGATAGATTATATACATTTCACATAAAATAGTATCCTATGGTTATTTGGTTATTAGGGTATTTTCCCATCACCTCTCACAGTATTTGGTTAATTTATGTGGAATGTAAATAAAATAAAAAAATAAGGTGGAAAGGATGAAAAAGGTATTATATACCTATTTATTATCATCAACACTTAGTATTAATTACGGATTAAATAACTCCTCATACCTTGAATCCAACTCATCTGATATGATTAACAACATAAGTAATAATATTAGCAATATCATTGGTAATTACACAATAGAGTTAATTCTCATAATACTCCCTATCATAGCAATTGCAATTGGAATGGCTATGTACTTCATAATCCAAAAAAGGAAGAAAATTAAACCTAAGATGGAAATAAAAACTAAGGATGAAATAAAGAAAAAAGAAAATATCCCAAAAAAAATAAAAAGTGAAGAAGGAAAAACCATGGATAGTGAAACTTTAAATCGTGATGATATCACCCTTGAGAAGGAATGGGCCTATGGTAGATCCCATAAAGGCAATAGGAAACATAACGAGGATTACATCCTACTTGAAAAGATTAAGGATATCTATCTATTAGCAGTTGCAGATGGTATTGGAGGACATAATGCAGGGGAGATTGCATCTGAAATGGCATTGGATACCTTAGAAAAATTCATAACAGAGAGATATAGGGAGGATCTATCCACTGAGGAGATTAAAGAGATATTAAGAGAGGCCTACAACTTAGCCCACAGTAAGATAAAGGAAAATGCCGTCGGAGACAGGACTGGAATGGGAACAACACTAACAACTGCAATAATAAAAGGAGATAAATGTATTGTAGCAAACTGTGGTGATAGTAGGGCATACTTAATCCGAGATGGGAATGTAATTGATAGAACTAAGGATCACTCCTTTGTCCAGGCCTTAATAGATAGTGGTCAAATTTCAGAGGAGAAGGCCATGACCCATCCAATGAAGAATATCATTACCTCGGCATTGGGATTAGATGAACTTCAGATAGAAGTCTACCAATGGAATCTAAAAAAGGAAGATGTACTTCTTCTAAGTTCCGATGGACTTCATGACTATGTTAATAAGGAGGATATTTTAAATGTATTACGTAGTAATGAAGATCCAAAGGATATTGTAAATGAATTATTAAATATTGCATTGGAGAAAACAAAGGATAATGTGAGTATTGTGGTGTATAAAAAGCATTAGGTAGTAATGGGCAAATAAGTTATTTATTTTAACAATTCCAAAAAAGATCCAATAAAAAAATAAAAAAATAATTTAAAAAAATAAAAGGTAATAAGAAATAATATAATAAAATTAAAAATATAAAATTTATTTTTTAAAAAAATTAATAGTATATTAGAATAAAAATGAATAGAAAAAATAAAAATTAATATTAATATACATTAATAGAATTAAAAATAAAAAAAATTTAAAAATTATATGATTAAAAAAATAAATAATAATTATAGTTCTAAAAAAATTGTTTATACTAAATAAAAAAAATCTAATTCTTACTAAGGATCCCATAAAAAAATAATTATTATTATAAAAAAATAAAAATAAAGAATAAAGAATAATTAGGATAAAAATAAAAAAATCTAAGATTTTAAAATACCTAAAAAAGTAAATGCCTAAAAAGTAAAAATTCCTTTATTATTCGCTTTAATGCTCCTAAACACTGGGAGAAAGGTAATTCTCCCTAAGGATGGCATTATAAAAGTTCATATTGGGCTAAGGTAGATGAACTTGAAAGTATTCTCTTTAGTAATATATTCCTTTTATTACATTATTTATATTAGGATTATACGTTTAAGATATTATGTATTGACTATAATTAATATTTATTATTTAAATTTTTAAATTATTTAATACATTTATTTAATTTCTCCTTCAATCCTTCTATACTTCCCTCATACTTTATAACATATTTATTAAGATTAATACTCTCCTCAATAAGTTTTTTATTTAATCTATTTATCTCTCCAATGGGAAAATCTGTATATATAACAATATCACAGGATTTTATTTTATTCAATGCCAATTCGTAGTTTTTCTGAGATATTGGGTTATAAGGTTCTTCCCCTATAATTTTTAACTCCATGGTTTTGCCAACTATGTAATCTATGTCGTTTTTATGTAGTATGCCAACTATTACATTGTATCCATTTTTAACAAGAAACCTCATTATATTTGAACCAGTATCTGCTCCACAGATTAAAAAAATATTACAATTCACTGTTTTTGGAGATTTCAATTCAAAATAACCTAATACTTCACTGTAATTTGCACTATCTAAATCATAAAGATTATTTACAATCTCTCTTTTCATAATATCCTCTGGATGCCCATAGGCAACAATCCTATTATCCTTAATTAAGGCCATCTTATCGGCTATTCTTAAGGCTAATTCAATATCATGTAATGTGACCACTATTGCCAAGTTATTTTCTGTTGAAAGTTTCCTCAGGAGTATAGTTAGTTCTATTTTATGTTTGGCATCTAAAAAACTTGTGGGTTCATCCAATATAAGTACCTTAGGCTCCTGGGCAAGGGCTCTGGCTATCATTATCTTCTGCCTCTCCCCATCACTCATCTCAAAGAAGTTTTTACTTAAAAGATGGGTTGCATTCACAGATTCTGCTGCATGCTCGATTATTTTTT
>JAHEPY010000080.1 GCA_019561565.1 Methanothermococcus sp. SCGC AD-155-M21 | reverse complement strand
TTCTTTAAAGAGATCCATCATAATTTTTAATTTTTCCTCGGTGTATTCATATATCTCAACTATTGGCCTGCTATTTTTCATATTCTCTATATGATCTATTGCATTATGCCCAAAAACATCTTCACCCTTATAACTATACCCATATCCGATAATCGAACCTTTACTTAGGAATATATATCCCTCTTCAAAGTAACCATCTTTTTTTAGGGATATTCTTAAATATCCATCAAAATTCTGCAATTCTTTAATTATTTTATCTACATCACCCTCTTCTACAATTTTCACTAAATTACCCTCTATTATTTGCACAGACATTACTATCCCCTTAATATCTTTAAAAAATTATATACTAATGAATACTAATAATTTTTTTAATAATTTTTATTAATTTATCTCCATATATAATTTATTAATAAATCATAATATTATTTAGATCATATTAGGGACTTATGGTTAAATTATTATTGCATTGTTTTTATTTAGTATTGATAACTCCTAAGATATAAATATTAATATTATTTAATTAAAAAATTTTAAATTTATTAATATTTTATAACTATAATTTTATAAACCTACTTAAAATTAATTAAAATTAAGTTTATTTTAATATTTAATATTATTTATATTATCATGAATATATAAATATATAATACCTATTATTAGAAGGGTAAAAACATGGAAATTGGACTTACAGTAGTTGCACATAACAAAATAGGGATATTGCATAAAATAACTGGAATAATATCCAAATTTGGAGGAAATATACTATACACTCAACAATTTATAAGGGAAGAGGATTCTGGATTAATATATATGGAAATAGAGAATATACCTGATGAAAAATCCCTTTTGGAATCCATAAGGAATATGGAATGCATAAAGGAAGTGGAGATCCATTCCACACTAAAAAAAATATTTGGTAAGAGAATAATAATAATTGGAGGGGGAGTTCAGGTTTCTCAGGTAGCCCTTGGAGCCATAATTGAAGCAGATCGGCATAATATACGAGGGGAGAGAATAAGTATAGATACAATGCCTGTGGTTGGAGAGGACAACATAGCAGGTGCAGTGCTATCAGTTGAAAAACTTCCAAGGGTAGGTTTATTGGTTCTTGCAGGCTCCTTAATGGGGGGAAAAATAACTAAGGCCGTAAAAAAACTTAAAGAAAAAACAGATATTTATATAATATCCCTAAACATGTTTGGAAGTGTTCCAAAGGTGGCTGATTTAGTAGTCACTGATCCAGTTCAGGCGGGAGTAATTGCAGTTATGACTGTTGCAGATACTGCAAAATTTGATATAAATAAGGTTAAAGGGAAGATTATATAATTAAATGAAGTAAAACATTATTTTCTTTATTTATTATTTTTATTTCCATTTATTATTTATTAATATTTATTATTTTCATTATATTCACGAATACAATTAATAACATCAATAACCTTCCCATCTGTTTTAATACCATTTGGATTATAGTGGGTTCTTGATGCCTTAAAACCCTGCTCCTTTAATCTATTAATCAACTCATGGATAGGAGGTGCAAGTTCCTTTATATTACTGCATATCTTATGAATATCGTAGCAACCTATTACATCACTTAAGGCACTCTCTTCATATATTTCCTTAATTATTTTTTTACTTCTCTCAGAATAATTTCTATCCTCAACAACCTTTAAGGATGATTTTACAATATCCCTATCATTTATGGATCCTAAATAAAAAACTCCTCCAAATCCCCTTTCAAATCCCTTTTCCCTTAATTTTATTATTTTTTCTTCATTTTCTACCCTTATATATCCTAATTTTTTTAAGGAATTATCGGCTTTTTTTGCCCCTCTCTCAGTTATTAAAAAGGTTCTAACATAGTGGTCAGTGAAATGGGAAAATATGGGTTTAAGTCCAATATCATATTTGGAGGCCATTCTTATGGCATACCCTATTAAAAGTCTAATTGCCAATTCCTTATCTCCAGATATCGGTATGGCATCATAATTTCTAATACATGTTTTCCTATATGTGCCATATAAAACTGCTGTATCTGTGGCTGTCATAGATAATAATCCATTCTTTGTAATACAACTACGAATAGCACTATCTATATAGGGATTGGGGGAGCCAAATGGATCCAAATCTACCATATTAAAGGTTCTAAAATTTTCTGATAGAAGGATGTTTGCATCTTTATGAATTATTTCCACATTCTCCATATCGTTTATTTTTAAATTTTCCATTGCCAATTTAATTGCATTTGGATTAATGTCTCCAATTATTACCTTTACCCTACCTGAGGGATTAATCAACTCCTTGGCATATCTTAAACCCCTAACACCACTTCCCCCCAATGGATCACATACTATAAAGTCCTCTCTTTTATAATCACTTAATAAACCTTGTACAACAGCAATAGATATATCTCTATTGGCCTCCATTACTGGATTGTAAAATATTTTGTCTTTTTTTGATAGAGATCTATTTTTTGGCACCTTTAGTTTTATCTGGCCTTCCCTTATTATTTCCATAAAATCACCAAAATTATTAAAAATTAATGATATATTAATATAATAAAATAAAATAATTAAAATGAAAAAATAATAAACTTAAATTAAAGATTATAAAAAATTATCATAAAATAAAATTTATAAAATAATAAAATATTTTAAATAATTATTCCATTATTCCTGATAACCTTAGATTATCTTTAATTAAACTTTTATTTTTTTATATACTTTAAATTATGGTTTTTATTATTTTTTTAAAATTATATTAAATTTATATTAGAAATATTAAATAATAATTTTTTTATAATTTTATATATTATAATAATCTCTTAATTCTCATCTTAGGTGAAAATATGATACTTGGAATAGATATAGGGGGGGCAAATACAAAGATAACTGAATTAAAAAAGGAATCCTATAAAATCCACCACATATACTTCCCAATGTGGAAAAATAGTAAAAAACTTGCAGAACTTATAAAAAAATACAATAGTGACGATATAAAAAAGATTGGCGTAGTAATGACTGCTGAATTGGCAGATGCCTATAAAACCAAAAGGGAGGGTGTAGAGGATATATTAAATTCCCTAAGAAATGCATTTCCCAATAAAGAAATTTATGTTTTCGATGTTGATGGGAATTTTTTAAGTATAGAGATGGCTAAAAAGGAGTATATGAAGGTTTCTGCATCAAATTGGACTGCTACTGCCTACTTTGTAATGAAAAATATCTCCAATAACACCATACTTGTTGATATGGGCTCTACAACAACAGATATAATTCCAATTAAGAATGGAAAAATTATGGCCTATAAAACAGATCTTGAAAGATTAATGAACAATCAACTTGTATATATAGGGGCCCTTAGAACCCCTCTATCCTTTCTTGGAAATACTGTGGAGTATAAAAACTACACCACAAACCTATCTTCAGAATACTTTTCAATAACTGGGGATATAAATAATATATTGGATAAAATAACAGATGAACAATATAATTGTGATACTCCCGATGGAGGTCCAAAAGATAAAAAAAATTGTATGATTAGAGTGGCCAGGGTTCTATGTAGTGATTTGGAACAGATAAGCGAGGAGGAAATAATTAACATCTCCTCCCAATTCTATGAAAAACTTTTGGATAATATAGGATATAATTTAGATAAAGTATCTAAAAAACATAATTTAAATAATATTATAATCACAGGCCTTGGGGAGAATATATTAAAGGATGTTATAAATAATTGTAATAATAAACGCCATAATACTTCCTATAATATTTTATCCATTGAGGATAAGTATGGAAGGGAGGTATCCCTAAGTACCCCAAGTTTTGCAGTGGCTAAACTTCTAAGGGAGAATAATTAAAAACTTTGTGAAACTATGGGTAGTAGAAAAAATACTGGAAAAGTAAAAAAAATAAAGGAATTGGCCCTTGAAAGAATTGATATATTGATGAATCTTGCTGAAGAGGAGTTTAATAAAGGAAATTATGATAGAATGAAGAGATATATTGAATTAAGTAGAAAAATTGCCATGAAGGTTAGATTGCCCTTTCCAAAAAAGTGGAAAAGGAGAATATGTAAAAGTTGTAATACAATATTAATTTTTGGAAAAAACGCAAGGGTAAGAACAAAAAGTGATAAAAATTGCCCCCATGTAGCAATTAAATGTTTAAATTGTGGTAATGCGGTTAAAATTCCAATGATTCGAGAAAAAAAATTAAGAAGAAGTAAAAAATATAATAATTAAAAAAATAAAAGATAAAAAATAATTAAATATATAAAAATAATTTAAAAATAAAAAATAATGAAATAAAATAATTAAATAAAATATTAAACTCATAGGTGATTTAATGGTAATTAAAGTGGCAATAACTGGAGCCCTTGGAAGAATGGGTAGTGGTATAATTAAAACATTAAATAACTATCCAGAGGAATTTAAAATAGTATCTGCAATAGAGGCCCCTAATCATGAAAAAAAAGGGAAAGATATTGGACAGTTGATTGGCATAGGAAATATAGGGGTAAATTTAGAGACCTCTGATAACTTAGAGGAAATTTTGGATAGAACCAAACCAGATGTTTTAGTTGATTTTACTGCCCCTAAGCCCTGCGTAGATACTGTAAAAATAGCCTCATCAAAGGGAATAAAGTTAGTAATTGGAACTACTGGTTTTACCCCTGAACAAAAAAGGGAAATAAATGAGGCAATAAAAAAACATAATGTTTCTGGAGTAATTTCCCAAAATTATGCCATAGGAGTAAATATATTTTTTAAAACATTGGAATTCCTTGCAAAAAAACTTAGTGACTATGATATTGAAATACTTGAGATGCATCATAGATTTAAAAAGGATGCTCCCAGTGGAACAGCACTAAGGGCCGCCGAAATTATTATGAATAATCTAAATAGAGATTCATATATCAATTACGGTAGAGAGGGATTGATAGGGGAAAGAAAAAAAGAAGAAATATGTATTCATGCCATAAGGGGAGGGGATGTTGTAGGGGATCATACAATTATATTTGCCGGCGATGGTTACTTTGAAGAGGGATATATATTCCTAAGTAAAGGTTCGATTATCGGATATGGGTATAGTTATAAGGGTGAAGATGTTTTTGGGCATAATGCAATAGATCATATAGAGAATATGAAAAATAGCAGGCCAATAGTTGAGATATA
>JAHEPY010000079.1 GCA_019561565.1 Methanothermococcus sp. SCGC AD-155-M21 | reverse complement strand
TTTTATTTTATTTTTTTATTATCTGTTTATTATTTTTTATTATTTGTAATTATTAATGCATCTCCTACACATCCCCCTTTACCCTCTCCTGAAAGTGGAGTTGAGGTACTATCCCGTTCCTATAGGTATAATATTATGAAGATACAGGAGGCTAACTGTGAATACCTGTGGAATATAAAATCCCAATTAATGGAGATTAAGGAAAAAAACCTGGATACCCTAAAGAATCTTCTTAGCAATCCCAATGAATATAATTCAAAGGAGTTTTTAAAAATACATGGCATAAATGTTCCAGAGAAATATTTGGCAAAAACTCCTGAAGAGGCCAAACACTATGCCAATATCTTAGGAAAGGTTGTGATGAAAATCTCCTCTAAACATATAGCCCATAAATCTGATGCTGGCTGTGTTGTTGTAAAGCCCAACAATATTGAGGAGGCATTCCATAGGATCATAAGGAATGGGGAGGACTACTTAAAAAGGAATAATATTGAGGGCAACATTGATGGGGTACTAATTGAGGAATATATTGAGGGATTGGAACTTATTGTGGGGGGAAAGAGGGATGAGGTATTTGGCCCAGTGATTATGGTAGGATTGGGAGGAGTGTTTGTTGAGGTATTGAAGGATGTCTCCTTTGCCATACATCCAATTACTAAGGAATACGCCCTTGATACTTTAAAGGAATTGAAATCCTACAGGATATTGGAGGGAATAAGAGGGCGTCCCAAGAGGGATATTAATTATATATTGGATGTTATGATTAAACTTGGGTTGATTATGGAGATGTACCCTGAAATAAAGGAGATAGATATAAATCCACTCTTTGTAAGGGAAGAGGGTAAAGGGGGATGTGTAGGAGATGCATTAATAATTACAAATAATAAAAAATAATAAACAGATAATAAAAAAATAAAATAAAATAATAAAGAAAATAATGGAAATAATAAAAATATTAAATGTATTAAAAGAATAAAAAAAATAAATAATAGTAAATAAAAGAGGGAGTAAATTGGAATTAAGATTAGATTCAGGAAATATATTAAATAAAAAGATCCATGAAGTTGGAATTATTGCTTTAGGTTCCTTTTTAGAGAACCATGGTACTGTACTGCCAATAGATACTGATGCCAAAATTGCCTCCTATCTCTCCCTAAGAGTGTCCCTATTAACAGGAGCTAAATTCTTAGGTGTGGTACTTCCATCAACAGAGTATTCCTATGTAAGGCATGGACTACACAATAAACCTGATGATGTTGTGGATTATTTAAGGTTTATGCTCTCTTGGAGTAAAAAATTAGGTATTAGGAAGGTATTAATAATAAACTGCCATGGGGGTAATGTGCCTATATCACAATATTTAAGTTATTTAGAAAAGGAGTATGGTTTAAAAATAATTTTAAAAAATATAACCTTTATACATGCGGGAACTGAGGAATTATCCCTTGGAAGTGTTATAGGTATTGCAAAGGAAGAAAAATTAAAATATCATGATTTTAAAAAATACCCTGAAATAGGTATGGTGGGATTAAAGGAGGCAAGAAAAAATAATAAATTAATTGATAGGGATGCCAAAATTGTTGAGAGGCATGGAGTTAAAATAGATAAAAAACTTGGTGATGAAATATTAAAAAGGGCTATTAATGAATGTATAGAGTGTATTAATTCTTTAATTGATTCATGATAATTATTTTAAAATATAAAAATTATAAAAAAATAATAATTATTATAAAAATTATTTTAAAAAATTAAAAATAATAAATAAAGAATAATAAACTAAAATTATAAAAAATAATAAGACTTTAAAATACATAAGGAATAGTAAAAACATAAAAAATAGAAATCCCATAAGTCTCCTTAATGCTCCTAAGTGCTGAGAGAGCAGGTACATCCTTTAATAGGTTTATATTATATATGGAATTAATGCATTTCTCTTTATTGATCTATTGTCCTTTTTATTATTTTTATTATTGTCGAATATTTTTATTTATTTTATAGATTATAAGTTAAGGTTATTGTTACTTAAATTTAGAATTTATTAAAACCAAGGTGCTATTCTATGAGAATGGAATATTTTGTCTTAATTACAATTTTACTTGTGGGATTTATAATCATGCCTATGGCCATACCAACAATTAAAACCACTCAACCCTACAGTGTATTTAATAAAAATGAAGAGGGCTGCTCCAGTTTTTTTAGATTAATGTATGATACAAATGACAAAACAAGACCTTTAATATATCCCTACAATAGAGGGGATTTAAGGGAAAATTCTGTTCTATTTATAATATCTCCAGATGTTGAATTTACAGAGGAAGAGGTAGAGAATTTAAAGGATTACCTATCCTCTGGAAATGTCCTTATTATTGCAGATAATTTTAACAGTGGTAATAGTATTTTAAAATATATGAACCTATCTTATAGATTCTCTGAAAAGCCACTGTATGATGTAATAAAGCCTGTAGAATTTTATAGCAATGAATATGTTATATTGGAAAATCCCTCCACTATAGTGGGTAAGGGCAATGGCAATGTTATAATGTACTCCAGTGATTCCAGTAATATGGGCAATTATCCAAGACCAATGGATGAATCTCGCTATCCCCTCATATTAGAAAAAAATTATGGTGGAGGTAAAATAATATTAATCTCCGATCCAACCCTATTTAAAAATAAACTCTTTAAATATAACAGAGAATTCTTAAAGGATTACTTTAATTATTCAGATAAGAATGCCATATACTTTGATGAATATCATCATTCCGATGTAAATCCTCAAAATATTGTTACAGTAACTGTTAATAATAGGAATATAACTCCTGAATTTATAAGTTATTTATTTACAATAGTTTTAATAATTATAGGAGTATCAAAGGGCATGGGTGTATTATTTAAAAATTTAATAAAAAAATTTGAAAATGTTATTATTGGGAATAATAATTCTAAACAGGATACTAATGCGCATATTAAAATATTTATAGATGAAATTATTGAAAAGTATGATCTAAATAAATCCATCCTCTATAGGATTATAAATAAAATAATATAAAATATAATATGGATTTTTAAATAAATTTATATAATTATTATAATTGATATAGAATGTATAGAGAATATATAATGAATATGTAGAGAATGTATAAATAATATATAAAGAATAAATTTAATTTAAAAATTAATTATAAAAGGATGAAATCATGATTTTTAAAACATTAATTAGTGAAATAAAGAAAGAGATTATTGGAATGGACGAAACTATTAAAGATTTATTTTTAAGTTTTATATGTGGGGGGCATATTCTACTGGAGGGTGTTCCAGGTCTTGCAAAGACCACCCTTGCTAAATCCTTTTCCCAATGTATGGGGTTGAGTTTCTCAAGAATACAGGGTACTCCCGATTTAATACCATCAGATATAACTGGTGGTGAGGTATATGATATACGTTCAGGAAAATTTCAATATATCCCAGGTCCAATATTTTCCAACATTCTACTGGTAGATGAAATGAACAGGATGTCTCCAAAAACCCAATCTGCACTATTGGAGGCCATGGAGGAAAATAGTGTATCTGTTGGAGGAAAAACCTATCCCTTACCAAAACCCTTTATAGTTATTGCAACTCAAAATCCTATTGAATTTGAAGGGGTATATTCACTACCCATTGCACAGTTGGATAGATTCATGATAAAATCAAATATTGATTATTTAAGTGATGAGGAAGAATTAAAGGCATTGATTTTAAAATGCAATAATATCAATAAGGATAATAAAATAAACACCATTCTGGATGCTAATATCATACAGGATGTTTTTAACAATGTAGATAATATTTATGTTTCCAGGGCCATATTAAAATATATTAGAGATATTGTAGTACATACTAGGAAGGACAGTAGAATTGCATTGGGAGCCAGTACAAGGGCTGCAGTGCAACTACTGAATGTGGCAAAGGCCAATGCCTATCTCCAGGATAGAACATATGTAATTCCCGATGATGTTAAAAACAATGTATTCAAAGTTTTGAGTCATAGGATATTATTAGATTATGATGTAGAGGCCCCTGCAGAGGAGGTTCTAAGGGGGATACTTGATAGGGTAGAGGTACCAAAGGGAGAGTTTAGGTATGATTAATCAATATTTAATATATTTTATATATTTAATTATTCTTAAAGATGAAAGGGGATTTAATGGATAGGACAACAATATACTTAACAATACTTTCCAGGTTTGGGGTAATTTGCTGTGCCTGTGGATATTTATTGAATAACCTATATGTAACATTTCTTGGAATTTTTATTTTTTTATATATTTATTATATAGAAAATATTGCCAATTTAAAAATAGATGTTGAATTGGAGGATATTATCCTAAAGGAGCGTGATTATTCAAAGATAATGGTTAATGTTCATAAAAAAGATAATATTCCCTCTTTAAATATTTCCTCGCCCCATGGGATATTATCCTACAATTTATTAAAGAAGTTAAATAATGGAGATACCCTGCAGTACCTAATAAATACAATACCTCATAAAAAGGGAGAGTTTATATTAAATATAACAGGCAAAGTGTATGATTTAAGGGAATTAATTAGTACAGATTATAATAAATCATTTAAATTTTATGTTGAACCTTCAATCGAAGGATTAAAGCATGAGATAGGTAAAGAAAGCCAGATGACCCTATTGTCCAAGGGAATAATAGAACCAGAAATTGATGAGTTAAAACATTATGAGATGGGAGAGGATTTTAAAAGAATAGATTGGAAAAAATCCTTTACAGTGGGTAGGTTAATTGTTAGGAAACTTACTCATATGGAGGATAGAGTTATCTACTGCCTACTGGATATTGGAGATAGTATGAGGAAATCCACCAGGGAGGACAGGAACAAAATTAACTATGCTACAACACTACTTTTAAACATTATAAAGGGCAAAAAAAGTAATGATTTAAATATTATTATTTACGACGATTATAGAATTTTAAAGACCCATATAATTAAAGAGGTTAATAGGAAATATCTATCCAAAAACATACTTAAAGAGAGGGAGATTGTTGATGATCTCTTAAGTATTGAACCAACTATGTTGGAAAAATACATCCCCAATGTTGGAAATATTTACAAAAGTAATAATGCATATAGTAAAAGAGATACAGAGGACAATTGTATATTGCATTCCTACCTCTCAAAAAAGGGCAGGGGAAGTTTTGGTATCTTTGAATGTGCAAAACTTTTAATAAAGATGAAAACTGGAACTGTAGTAATATTTTCAGACTTGGAATCAAATATAATACCCCTTTTTAAAAGTATAAATATGTTAATTAGAAGAGGGTTTAATGTAATAATATATGCCCTTTATACTCCCTCTTTTAATTTGGATAAAAAAGAATTATTTAATGAGGATTTATCAATAAGATTATATAAGCACTATGAAAATAGAACAAAAATTATAAAGGACCTGAAAAAAAGAGGGGTTGTTGTTGTAGATGTAGCCCATAAGGACAATGTTAATACTCTAATAAATAAAATGAAACATAGATAAAACAAAGGGGAATAATATTAAAAAATAAAGTATTATAGGATGTGTTATTATGTACAGATTAATACTACTCTTAGAGGGAATAATGTTCATTAATATTCCCTACAAAAATTATATATTAATGGGTATTTTATTATCCTATATACTATCCTATTTTAAAAAATTCTGGGGTTTTATGGTTTATTTAATTACACTACTGTGGTTATCTAATCTAATAATAATTAAAAATATCTTTTCCTTAGATATATTCTATGTAATATTATATGCCCTATTTCCATCAATTCTCTATTTGGAGGCTCTTTTTAAAAGAGATGTTATATGGGATATTAGATTACTTGGAGTATTTTTAATCCCTTTGTTAGTGTACCTCTTACTTACCATACTCAATATAGAAAAAAGTGATATAATATTAACCCTAACCTATATGCCCCTTTTAATTTATGGAATCTACTTAAACTTTAAAGGGGATATTCCTAATATAAACAAAAATTTATTAATAAAAATTGCAATGGGGGTTTTAATCCCTTTGGGTATTACATATTTAATTTATATAAATTTTCCAGATATTTTATCCTATCCAAGATCTCAGATTTCAATAATATTAGGTTTTGTGGGATTGTTTATATTACTATACAAAGTTAAAAATATTAACCATTAAGAATTTCTATGGCCTTTTGGAATACAATAATAATAAATACCCCAATACCTAAGTAAAGTATTATATTTAAATTATTTTGGATTCTTCTATTAAAATAATGGCCTGTTAGTGAGTACAACAGTAGAAAACATATCAACAGTAAAATTAAAAAGAGTTTGACTTCATTAACAAACATGGAGATAAATGTTGTAAATAATGTTAATATTATTAAAAATATTAATTTATAATTCATAATCCCACCGGGAATAAGGAATATAATTTATTTTATTATATTATAATTTATTTTATTTTAAAATATTCCTTATAATTTTTAATTTTATAGTTATTATTTTATTTTTTTCCACTATACTCTCTATTTTTAATACCTCATTTAAAAATTCTGCAATAATTAATACTATGGCCCCACATATAGGACATGGACATTTTTTACATAATTCCTCTTTTTGAAGTTTATTACATAGGGAATTATCAACTATTCTGTATGATATGGTCACAATATCTTTATTGTGGATTTTTACCTCAATATTGTTCCCCGCTTGAAATAGAGTTAAAAAATAATCCAAATATTCTGATAATTCTCCTATATCATTTTTTTCTTTCAAAGGGGCATCATATTCTCCCCTATATTTTTTTAACAATTTTATTAACCCCTTACCTAAGGGTGAGAATACAATACCCATTTCATCCCTATTATCAGAATTTACAAATAGCGTACTATCATCTATTAAACTAAAATTTATTTTAAAATCCCTATGTAGTGGCAAATATATACAACCATCCTTTAAATTTTCCTTTGGAGGTATAACTATTCCATCTGTTTCTATGTTTAATCCTTTAATTAATTTTTTAATTATATCCATATGGTCATTGAGTACATTGGAAGTAATATCATATTTTATATACTTTTCATGGGAGAATATTAACACAATCCATCCTATAACTATTAACCCTATTCCTAAATTTATAAAATGCACAGCATTATTAAAGTATCCATTAATTAAAAGTATTACTCCAAAAATTGCTAACAAAATACCAGTTATTTTTTTTTGAAGGGACAGATCTGAAACTATTTCTACCCTTTTTTTCAGTAGATTTTTAACAGTATTGTAATTACTATGGTTATTGTTGCCCTCTGCCATGGAATACCTCTTCAAATAGGTTATATTATAATAAGGTATAGTTAAGTACATAATATTTCTAATTCAAAGGAGAGTAGAATCCGATATCTTACTATAAAAATGGTGGCAATGCTCCTCTGTAATTTAGGGTCTTTCTCCTAAGGTTTTTAAAAAATAATTTTTATATTAATCCTATATTTTTATTTTTTTATATTAATTTTTAATTTTTTATTAATTTTTTTAATTATTTTATTTTTCATTACAATTTAATAAATCTCATAATCTTTTTTCATATTTCTTAGGTATAATTAGCCTCATTTTATAACTCTTATTAGGTCTGCTACTTTTTAACACTCATCCCTCTATAGTGGTGTATATAAATAAGTCTTTTAAGCGCTCTTTTCTTTTTTGAGGTTCTATCTCCCTATTCCTTCTTCTTAGATGTTTTATTATTTTATAACTTCCTTTTTAAACTCCTTTTTTTCTATTTATTTTTTATTTATCTTTATAATTTATTATTTATATTAATTCCTTAGGTGGCTCCGATACATTTACCCAAAGATGAAGACTTCTATATACCCTATTGCTATTATTGGTACTTAGAATGAATACAATTTTATGTTTTCCTAAGGAATCCACTGCAAAATTTAAAGGAATAAATACTGTTTCATTATGTTTTAGGAATATCTCCCTTGTAAGTGAAGTATTATAACTTAAAGTACCATTCCATCTATCCTCTGGAGTTATATTAAAGGTATAGTTATAATCATAGGTTTTGTTAGATAGAAACACCCAAACTCTATAATTTAGGGGTTTGTATTCATAGTTTCTAACTCCTATTATTAGGGTATTTGATTCATTTACATAAGGGTTTGTTGGGTAATCGTATGCCTTATAATCTTCATTTAATATATAAAATTCAGTGAATTCCACTCCAACCTTTGGAGTATTTATTAAATATACCGTTAAAAAAATTGAGGATATGAGCAATATTCCCAATAAAACAGTTAATATGTGTTCCAAGGATTTTTTATTTATCTTATTGGCCATCTATTCACCTAATTTCTACCCCAGTCATCCTCTATTCTAACTATATCATCCTCTCCTAAGTACTCACCGATCTGAACCTCAATAACCTCCAGGGGTATTATACCAGGATTTTCCAACCTATGCTTTAATCCACTTTTAACAAAGGTACTCTCTCCATTTCTAAGGAAGTACTCTTTATCCTCTACTACAACCTTTGCCATACCCTTAACCACTATCCAATGCTCACTTCTATGGTGGTGAAGTTGATAACTTAATTTTTTTCCAGGGAGTACCTTTATCCTTTTTATCTTATAAAACATACTCTCCTCTAGTACTGTATAGGATCCCCATGGCCTATAAACTGTCTTGTGGTAAAGTGCTCTCTCGTCATTTTTTCCCTTTAATTTGTTGAATACTTCCTTTATCTTCTGGGAACTTTCCCTCTTACATATCATTAGGGCATCCTTTGTATCCACCACAATGAGATTATCCACATCTATTAGAGAAATTAATTTATCCCCATTAGATTTTACAAGGTTATTCTTTGAATGTAATGATATATTCTCATTGAATAGGATATTTCCATCATTATCCCCTTTAAATTCATCATAGAAGGCATCAAAACTACCTAAGTCGTTCCATTTTATGTTAAGGGGAATAACCCCTACCCTATCTGACTTCTCCATAATGCCATAATCTATGGATATATCAGGGACCTTGGAATATATTTCCTTTATATCTTTCAATTTAAAGGAGTTATATACATGGGGACAGTGTTTCCTTAACTCCCCTTCAAATAGATCAGTATTAAATAAAAACATCCCGCTATTCCATAGGTAGCCATTATTTACATATTTTTTTGCAGTTTCTAAATCTGGCTTCTCTTTAAACTCTTCTACAACATATCCTATATTTTTAAGTTCCTTTGAGGGTTTTATATAACCGTATCCTGTATGGGGCTTTGTAGGAGTTATACCAAAGGTTATCAGGTAATCCTCTACTATATCTACTCCCTTATTTATGGTATTTATAAATTCCCCTTCGTTTTCTCTGTTTATTAGATGATCAGATGGAAATACTCCAACTGTACAATCACTCCCTTTTTTTTCCTTTATAATTTTTACCCCATAGTATATTGCGGGAAGAGTATTTTTGCCCTCAGGTTCTATCAGTATATTTTCTTCGTCGAAATCATGGTATCCAAGTTCTTCAACTTGCCCCATAACATGAAACTTATGTAATTCGTTGGTAACTACATAGATGTCATTTAAGTCTTCACTTAGTTTTAGGCATCTTTCAAAGGTCATTTGGAAGAGGGATCTATTAAAGGAATCGAATTTTATAAATTGCTTTGGGAAGTATTTCCTACTTAGGGGCCATAATCTACTCCCTACTCCCCCTGCCAGTATTATGGATTTCATAGTTTCACCAGTTTTATATAATCTCAAAATTTATATTTATATATTAAATCATAAAGTATATGCCCTATCGAATAAAATAATATTAAAATAAATAATATATCATAATAAAAATTATAAATTAAAAATATAAATAATAAATAAAATTTTAAAAATACATTTTATTATATTTTTATATATGGATATAGAGCATATATTGTTTATATATTATGGTTTAATATTAGGTTTAATATTATTTTAATATTATTATTGTTTATATATTTATATAAAAATTTATTCTAAAATTTATTCTATATAAAATATATTAGTATTTACAGGTGATATTAGTGAAAGGTATTATTTTGGCAGGAGGTTCTGGAACAAGGTTATACCCTATAACCTATGCCGGTAACAAACATTTAATGCCCATATATAATAAACCTATGATATATTATTCCCTATCCATATTGATGCTCTCAAAAATAAGAGATATTTTAATAATAACCACCCCTGAGGATTTACATAGGTATAAAAAACTTTTAGGGGATGGTAGGCACATTGGAATAAATATTGAATACAGAGAACAGGCAAAACCAAGGGGGCTTGCTGAGGCCTTTATTATAGGGGAGGATTTCATTGGAGAGGATAGTGTATGTTTAATACTTGGAGATAACATTCTCTATGGCAGTGGTTTAACAGAGTTTCTTCTGAAGGCAAAGGAGGAGGTAAATAACAGGGGAGGGGGCATGGTATTTGGACAGTATGTAATGGATCCTGAGAGGTATGGGGTGGTTGAATTTGACAAGGATGGGGATGTAAAAAGGATAATAGAAAAACCAAAGAATCCTCCATCTAATTATGCAGTGATAGGACTTTATTTCTACGATAATCATGTAATAGAGATAGCCAAGAATACAAAGCCCTCTTGGAGGGGAGAATTGGAAATTACAGATGTTAACAACGAGTACCTACGGAAAAAGAGATTAAATGTGAAACTACTACCTAGGGGTACTGCATGGTTTGATGCTGGTACCCATGAGAGTCTTTTGGAAACAAGTAATTTCATCGAGGCTATTGAGAATAGAATGGGATTGATGGTAGGATGTATTGAGGAGATTGCATATAGAAATGGGTGGATAAGTAAAGGGGACCTATTAAAACTCGCTGAATCCCTAATGAAAACAGAGTATGGAAGATACCTAAAAAGGATAGGGGAAGAGTTTTAATTATTTATTTTTATATTTTTATATTTTAATTATATTTATATGTTATATGACTATATAGTATATATATATATATATATATATATTTAAAATTTTTTTATTTTTTGGTGAAAAAATGAAGATGTTAGTTACTGGAGGAGCAGGATTTATAGGGAGTAATTTTATAAGGTATATGTTGGAGAAGTACAGGGATTTAGAGATAATTAATTTAGATAAATTAGGATATGGATCCAACTTGGAAAACCTTAGGGATGTTGATAGCGATAGGTATTCATTTATTAAAGGAGATATTACAGATTTTGAATTACTTTCAGAAATTGTTAAAGGTGTGGATATTCTTGTAAACTTTGCAGCAGAGACCCACGTAGATAGAAGTATATCCAACCCATATACCTTTATAGAGAGTAATATAATTGGAGTATATAACATATTGGAGTCCATAAGAAAGTACAACCCAGAGGTTAATTTTATCCATATCAGTACAGATGAAGTATATGGAGATATTGAGGAGGGCTCTTTTAAAGAGAATGATAGGTCAATGCCATCCTCCCCATACTCTGCAAGTAAGGCTGGAGGGGATATGTTAGTTTTAGGATATGGTAGAACCTACAACTTAGATGTAAAGATAACAAGATGTACAAACAACTATGGTCCCTATCAATTTCCTGAGAAGTTAATACCAAAGACCATTATAAGGGCAATGAAGAATTTAAGTATTCCTATATATGGTAAAGGGGATAATGTAAGGGATTGGTTATATGTTTTGGACCACTGTAGAGGTATAGATGTTGTAATAAATAAGGGGGAGAGTAGGGAGATATACAACATCTCATCAAACTGTGAAAAAAAGAATATTGAAGTTGTAAAGTTAATATTAAAACTGTTGGATAAACCTTTAGATTTAATAGAGTACGTTGAGGATAGGCCTGGACATGATGTTAGGTACAGTTTAGATTACTCAAAGATAGGGGAGTTAGGATGGAAACCAAAGTACTCCTTTGATAAAGGTATAGAAAATACTGTCCAATGGTATCTAAATAATAAATGGTGGTGGGAGCCCCTTGTTGATGAGAGGGTCCTTCATCCAACTCCCTGGAAACTAAGGTGGTGAATACTTATGCCAGAGAGGATTGTAATAATCGGTTTAGGCATGATAGGATATGAACTTATTAATAAGTTTCAGAACTTAAACTATGATGTTCATATTATCACAAGAGGGGATAAGGGTTATTTTAAGGATACTCCCAAATACCTCTTAGATATTACCAACAGGGAGAAGTTGTTTGAAACTATCACTAAAATAAATCCAGACTTCGTTGTAAATACTGCAGCAATAACAAATGTAGATCTATGTGAAGATGAAAGGGAATTGGCATATAAAACCAATGCCCTTGCTCCAGGATACCTTGGAGAGGTATGTAGGGATTTAAACATTCCCCTATGCCATATATCAACAGATTATGTTTTTGATGGTGGGAAGGGAAACTATACTGAGAAGGATAGTATAAATCCCATAAATTATTACGGATGGACTAAGGCCCAGGGGGAAATCATTCTAAATAATTTAAATTACGAGGATACAACCATTCTCAGAATATCTGTTCCCTACTGTTTCAGTCCAGTAAAGGACAATTTCTTTACATGGGTCTTAAAGAGTTTAAAGGATAGCAAGGAAATAAACACTGTTGTTGATCAATGGAATACTCCAACCTACATATATGAACTTACAGAAGGTATATTAAAAATCTATGAAAAGGATATAAGTGGGCTATATCATTTTGGAGGAGGAGAGAGGGTTAGTAGATATGAATTTGCCCTCAAGGTTGCCAAAATATTTGGATTTGATGGGGAATTGATAAATCCCATAAAAAGTAGTGAGTTAGGATGGAAGGCTAAAAGACCAAAGGATACCTCTCTCAATAGTACCAAGATACAGGAAAAATTAAATATAAAATTAAAAAACCTTGAAGAATCCCTAAAGGATCTAAAGGAAATGGTGATATAATGCCTTTTGAATTTAAAAAAACAAAGATACCTGATGTAATACTTATAAAACCAAAGGTATTTGGAGATGAAAGAGGATTCTTTGTGGAAACCTACAAAAAGAAGGATTTTGAAGAGGCAGGCATAAGGGGAGAGTTCCTTCAGGACAATCATTCAAGGTCAAGTTATGGAGTTTTAAGGGGACTACACTTTCAAAGGGAACCCTATGCCCAGGCCAAGATAGTTAGGTGTGTAAGGGGAGTTATCTACGATGTTGTAGTTGATTTAAGGAGAGATTCTCCAACCTTTGGTAAGTATGTAGGGGTAATTTTATCTGAATATAACAAATATATGCTATATGTTCCAAGGGGCTTTGCCCATGGATTCTTAGTTTTAAGTGATTTAGCAGAGGTAATGTACAAAGTAGATAACATTTATGCTCCAGAGTACGAGGGGGGGTTAATTTGGAAGGATGAGGATATTTCCATAGAGTGGCCCATAGATGATCCTATCCTCTCTGAGAAGGATAAAAAATGGCCCACTTTAAAGGAGTTAAGAGAGAGGGAGGAGATTTTTAAATAGTTATTTATTATAGTTTTTTTATTTATTGGTATTGTGATATTTATTACTAAAAGCATTTTTTATGAATGGTTACTATTTAAAAATAATTTTGTAGTTAGAAGTATTATAAATAAAACTTTGATGGGTCCCATAAGCGAACATGGTGAAGTTTTACAAAAAAATAAGAACTTCAAAGTCTAAGGATCTTGGAGTTAATACTTAAAAGTCAACAATATTTAAAGGCAGTGGATTTATTATAGTCTTAAAAAAATTATTTATACTAAAAATATAAAACCTTAAATTCCCATTAAGAGTCTCAATAAAAAAATAACATTATTAAAAAAATAAAGAATAATTAAAATAAAAATAAAAAAAATCTAAGATTTTAAAATATCTAAAAAGAGAAATCGTATAATAAGTAAAAATCCTATATTATTCCCCATAGATACTCCTAAGCACTGAGGAAGGTAATCCATAATCGGATTGTATTATGAAGGTTTATAACAATAGGACTTAATGTATTTCTCATTATTAATATTTTATTTCTTTATTATTTTTTATTATGTTTTTATAATTATAAGATTAGAACATTATGTGTTTGACTATAAATAAGTTCAGAAAATTGCATGAAGTACCACTCAGAAAGTTAAAGTTATTGAATTGCGTTCCCTATGAATTATCCTTTGGAGGAAATAGTTATGAGTTCAAAAAGAGATATGTTTGTCAAACGTTTGGGGCTCCTTGGGTTAGCAACTGTTGTGAATACATTAATGGGAATTATATTGATCTCTGTTTTTACAAAAGGGCGACCTTTGGAAGACTATGGATTATGGGTTCAGATAAATGTTTCATTGGCACTGATACCTGGATTAACATGTTTAGGCTTACCATACACACTGGTTAGATATGTTGCTGGAGAAAAGGATAAAAGTAAGATAAAAGAGACCATATACTCTATCCTCTTTGTTGTTCTCGTAGTTAACGCTGTTTTGTCACCGTTATTTGCATATTTAGTAATCAGATATTTTGGAGGTAATGAACTTGGGATAGTGCCAATTTTTGCCATCCTTCTATTTATCCAGGCCCTCAATATGGTTGGATGGAATTATCTAAGGGCAATGCATAAGATAAAGAAATACTCTTTTCTTATGGTAATACAAAACTTATTAACTATAATTGGAATAGGATATGCTATTATAAATGGCTATGGTATTTATGGAGCCATTCTTGCTCTTTTTTCGGTTAGCCTTTTGATGCTCATTATATTACTTTATGAGATTGTCTCTGATCTAGGGCTATACATACCTAAATTTACATACTTACGTGAATTTTTAAAATTTGGATTACCAACCATTCCCAGCAATTTCTCCGCTTGGATTGTATCATCAAGTGATAGGTATTTAATCGGATATTTTTTAGGAATCAAGCATGTGGCATACTACAATCCTGCTTATTCACTAGGGAATTTACTAAATTTTATAATTGGGCCTTTAGGGTTTCTCTTACCTGCAACTCTTTCAAAATTGTATGAGGGAAGAAAGATCGATGAAGTTAAACATTATCTTGAGTACTTGTTGAAATATTACTTAGTGGTCGCTATTCCTGCAGTGTTTGGGCTTTCAATTCTTGCCAAACCGATACTCATGATACTATCAACTCAGGAGATAGCCGAGAAATCTTACTTGGTTGTACCTTTTGTTGGTGCCAGTATAATACTGTTTGGTGTATATGTTATAGTATTTCAGATATTAGTCCTTAAAAAAAGAACAGATGTTGCTGCTAAAATATGGATCGTTGCAGCGGCACTTAATTTCTTTTTAAATATTGTCTTTATACCAAAATTTGGAATAATTGGTGCCGCAATTACAACTCTAATTGCGTATATTTTTACAGTTATTGTTATTGTAAGATATTCTTTAAAGGCATTTACTATTAATCTTAAAGTATCTGATGCTTTGAAAAGTTTAACTTCAGCATTAGTAATGTCTTTATTACTCCAATACTTAACAGTAGATGGAATTTATGGAATATTCCTTGCAATAGTATTAGGAGCAGTCGTTTATTTTATCTGCCTATTAATGTTAAAAGGATTTACAAGAGAGGAGATAGAATATATTATTTCTTTAATTAAAAGATAGAGTATTTTAAAAAAAATTTTACATAATGGAATTTCTAAGAATTTATTATAGTTATGACAAAACTATTTATATAAATAAAAAACTTTAAATTCCAAAAATAATTAAAAAAATAAAATAAAAAATATTAAGATAAAAATAGGTAATTTAAGATTTTAATAATATTTAAAAAGAAGTGATTACATAAAAAGTAGATATCCTGCCGTTTCCCCCGTATTATCCCAAACACTAGAGAAAAGGTGCTTCTTGATAGTACTTGCATTATAAACCGTAATTTAAGTAGGATAGAGGCATATTTACAGTAAAATCCTATTTACTAATATTTTATCTTTTATTATATTATTTATATTGTAGATTATAAGTTTAGGTAATTATGTGTTTGACTATGAAAATAATGAAGATATAAAATATTTAAAGAGAAATACTTTAAGTTCCTATATTAATCTATTTTAATTGCTCCATGGGCCACTCCAACAAGTATTTTCAAGGTGATCACCAGTCATTATTTTATTCCAACTTATTATTGGATAATCTTATTTTATCGAATGTTAATATTTCATCCTCCTCAATATCATCTAAGGCTACCCCTCCCACTA
>JAHEPY010000078.1 GCA_019561565.1 Methanothermococcus sp. SCGC AD-155-M21 | reverse complement strand
AACTTTCCCACAACATGAGTAATTGGACGAAATGACCCAAATCTCTGAATACCATAGTAATTCAATACATAATCCAATTTTATGTTTTTTAAAGTTTTTAATGATTTTATATTTTCTTTATTATTATTCTTATTATTATTTTTATTATTTGTTTATTATTTTTTAATTATTTACTTAATTATACTTTTTAATTAGTTATATTAATTTTATTTATTTATTTTTTTATTATTTAATACATCCATCTAAGAATTAAAAAAAGGAGATATTATGAAAAACTACCTAATAATACATCAGAGAAAGTTAGAATCTCAAAAAAATCTTGAGGATTATCGTAATAGGATAATGAAAAAATATCGGAAAAATAAAATAATTAAAACCCTGAAAAAAATGAAGCCCAATTTAAATAAATACATATTAAATTTAAAAATAGATGGGATTATTAAAAAATACCCTGAGGATTTCATAGTTGAGGAAATTACAAAGGAGAGTATTGTATTGGAATATGGAAAAGAATTAAAGGAAACCTTTAAAGATGTATCTAAGTGGAATGGCACATTTATACATTTTACTTTGGAAAAGATAAACTGGAATACTATGGATGCCATAAGGGAATTGGCAAAGAGAACAAACTCAAAAAGAAAGAATTTTGGTTTTGCAGGAACCAAGGATAAGTTTGCAATAACCACCCAGAGAGTAGGTTGTTTTGGAATAAAACCTGAAACCTTAGAGAAAATTAAGGACAGTATTAAGGATTTAAAAATAAAGGATATTCAAAAAACAAACATTGGGATTAGAATGGGGGATCTATGGGGTAATAGATTTACAATAAGAATCAGATTAAATGATGGAAATAAATATAATGAAAATAATAAGAATAATAATAACGAGAATAATAAAAATAATAATAAGAATAATAATAAAGAAAATATAAAATCATTAAAAACTTTAAAAAACATAAAATTGGATTATGTATTGAATTACTATGGTATTCAGAGATTTGGGTCATTTCGTCCAATTACTCATGTTGTGGGAAAGTTCATATACAACAGAGATTTTGAAAGTGCCTTTTATACCTACTGTGGCACCCCCTTAATGGAGAAGGGTAAGGCCTTTGAGGCAAGAAGTCTAATAGATGAAGGATATTTTAAAGAATCTTTAAAGACATATCCTAAAAGATTGTATTATGAAATAAAGATTATTAGGAAATATTTAAAAACTGGGAGTTTTAAGGAAAGTTTTAAGATACTTCCCCCTCAATTAAAATCCATGTTTGTAAATGCCTATCAATCCTATCTTTTTAATGAAATGATAAATAAAAGATATAAATATGGATTTGAGGCCCAGCAGGGAGATATACTATTGGATGGCATACCTACAGGGGCACTTTTAGGTAGTAATAGTTATTCAGAATTAGCAGAGGGAATACAAGGTGAAATAGAAAGGGAGATAATAGAAAGGGAGAATATTGATTTAAAGGCCTTTAAAATAGAGGATTTTGGAAACTTTCCAGGAACTCGAAGAAAGTTAATTACAAAGGTATATGACTTTGAGTGCCATGCTAACAATAGGGAAATAATTTTAAAATTTAAATTGGAAAAGGGATGTTATGCTACGGCAGTTTTAAGGGAATTCATTCCTGAGGTACATTAATATTCCTTAGGATTATGGTTTTTATTTCACTCATCTCCTCTATGGCATATTTTACTCCTTCTCTCCCCATACCACTTTTTTTAACTCCACCAAAGGGCATATTATCTACCCTAAATGTGGGACTGTTGTTTATCAATACCCCTCCATATTCAAGTTCATTGGCAATTTTAAAAGCCTTATTAATATCATTAGTAAATACTCCTGCATGGAGGCCATACTTTGTGTTATTACTTTGAGATATGGCCTCCTCTACACTACCTACCTTTATTATTGGAAGAACAGGCCCAAATATCTCTACCTTAGATAATATGTTTTCAGAATCTACCTCTAAGATTGTAGGATGTATTATATTCCCTTCCCTCTCTCCGCCGTATAATAATTTTCCCCCCTCTTCAATAGATTGATTTATTGTTTCCTCTACTCTATCAGCACTATCCTTGGTTATTAATGGCCCAACATCTGTATTTTTGTTTAGAGGATCTCCCACATTTAACTTTTTACTTTCTTCAAGTACTCCCTTTATAAACTTATCTCCAATTTCCTCCTCAATTAAAACCCTACCTACAGATATACAAACCTGTCCAGCATTTAAGAACTTTCCTTTAACAATGGATTCAATTGCATTATTTAAACTACAATCCTTTAATACTATGGCAGGATTATTTCCCCCTAATTCTAAGGTTATCCTTTTAAAACCAGCATTTTTTGTAATGGATTCTCCCACTTCAACACTTCCTGTAAAGGATACCATATTTATTTTCTCATTTTTTACAATTTCATCCCCAACAACCGCCCCTTCTCCTGTTAATAAATTAAATACTCCTAAGGGAATACCCTTACTTTTTAATACTTCCTCTATAATTTTTGTTAGTTCAATAGAGGCCATTGGAGCCTTAGAGGATGGATGCAATACTATTGCATTGCCTGCTGCTATTGCTGGGGCTACCTTATGTGCCACTAAATTAAGTGGAAAATTAAAGGGAGTAATTGCTCCAATAAGGCCTACTGGCTCCCTCTTTGTAATTATTATTCCAGCCTCCAATGGTAATGTTTCCCCTCTAAATTCCTTAACATAGAATGCTGCAAGTTTGAATGTTCCAATGGTTCTATCAACTTCAATTATGGACTGTCTTATGGGTTTTCCTGCGTCAATGGATATGATCCTTGCTATTTTTTCCTTATTACTTTGAATTTTCTTTGCAATGCCCATTAAAATACCATATTTTTTTGAAGGAGATAGTTCCTTCATTATGGTTTTATGCTCTTGACCTATGGAAATACCTTCCTTGGTTTCTTCCCTACTTAAAGAGGGTATATGTCCAATAGTTTCTAAATTATAGGGATTAATTACCTCTAAATCCTCTCTTAATGTCCATTCTCCATTTATAAACATTATTCTCACCCCTCCTTAGGATATAATCTATTTATATAATGAATAATCAATTATTGTTATTATTTTATTTATTAATATTATATTATTTAGCATATCGTTTATTATAATTATATTTTTATTGCAGTATATTATTTTATTTGTTTAGGTATGAATTATATTTATTATTACTATGAATATATATTAAATTAAAAAAATATAAATTTTATTAAAAATTAATTAAATAAAAAAATAAAAGATAAAAGAAATAATAAAAAAATATAAAAAAATAAAATTGTTGATATTTATGTTTGGTATTCTTAAACTTGGAGGAAGTATATTGTGCAATAAGGATATACCCTATTCTATTAATTGGGATAATTTAAATAGAATATCCATGGAAATTAAACAATCTATTGAGGAGTATTCAAAAAAAAATGAAAAATTAAATTTAATTATTATACATGGAGGAGGCTCCTTTGGTCATCCTGTGGCAAAAAAATACATTAATAAAAATGAATTTAAAAATATGAATATTGGTTTTTGGGATATTCAAAAATCCATGAGAAAATTCAACAACATAGTAATTGATGCCCTTCATGAATATGATATTCCTGCAGTTTCCATACAACCTTCCTCATTTGTGGCCTTTAAGGGAGAGGATATTTATTTTGATACCTATGTAATAGAAGGCATGCTAAAAAGGGGATTAATACCAGTAATTCATGGAGATATTACATTATCCAATGAGATGGATTATAAGATATTTTCAGGAGACCATGCCCTGCCCTATTTAAGTAAGAAGTTAAAACCAGATTTGAGCCTTCATGCCTCAGATGTAGATGGGGTATTGGATTTTGATAATAGGGTTATAAAACATATTACTTCAGAAAATATTAATGAGGTTTTAAAATATCTAAGTCCCTCTAATAAGGAGGATGTTACTGGAGGCATGTATCTTAAGGTAATGGAGGCCTATAAATTGGGAGTTAAGACCATAATATTCAATGGAAATAAAAAGGGAAATATATACAAAGGGTTAATGGGAAAAGAGATAGGAACAAAAATTAATTGATTCTTATTTTTTCTTTACCTTAATAAAATGCTCCAAAGTAATCTCTTCCTTTAGTGTATTGGTATTGTATTCTTGGTTCCCCTCATCATATAGAGTAATATTCAATTCCCTTTCAAGTTTAGATATGTATTTTTCTTCAGGTTCCAATTCATTTCTCTCAATTTTATGAAGGGTTGATTCCTTAATTCCTACCTTTTTAGCCAGATCCTTTATACTCATGCCTTTCTTTTCTCTAACTTCCTTAATAATATTTCCATAATCATCTACAATTGTTTTTAAATTATCAAATATATCTCGCCTTGGCCTACCATATGATGTTGTTTTTTTATTATTGGGATTAGTTTTTACAATGCCCTTTGGTTTAGGTTTTTTTGAATAGGTTTTTGGAACCACTCCATATTTGGAACATTCACTACATACCTGCATCTCAACCCCTTCAATTCTTACCAGTGTAAGTTTTTTATCCTCCTTTCCACATAACTCGCACTGCATAACATCACCTAAAAAAATAATAATCATAGAACATTTATATATTATGTTCTATTTATATATTATATTCTACTTATATACCACATTTATATATTCCATTATATTATAATTTACCCATATTAATCTTTATTTATTATAAATTTTATAAAAATAAAATTTTTATGGGGAATAGATATATATTTATAAAAATATTATATTATAATATAAAATATATATAAATAATTAATAATAACTTATTAATTTTAATAATTAAATTTTACATATATTAATTAATATTATTTAATAATTACATAGAATAGGAAATAGAGCATATAGTATATGTTTTATAGGGATTTATAAATTTATTGTGTATTATTAAATTTATCAAATAACAGGAGGTTATATTTATGGCATTTCCCAGTTATGATAATGAGGATGTTGAAGAAAAAAATAACAATGGAGTAGATCCTGCAAATGAATTTGAAAAAGCCTATATTGCAGAGTTAGAAAGTAAAATATTAAAAATGGAGTTAGAATACAGAAATTTACAGCGAGAAAATTCTCAATTAAATAAGGAGAATGAAATACTAAAGAGAGAATTGGATAAACTTAGAGTTCCCCCTTTAATATTGGGAACTGTAACTGATAACGTTGGAAAAAGAAAGGCCGTGGTAAAAAGTTCCACAGGACCAAGTTTTCTTGTAAGTGTCTCACAGTTTGTAGATGAGGAAGAAATTGTCCCAGGTGCAAGGGTTTGTTTAAATCAGCAAACCCTTGTTATAGTGGAGGTTTTACCAAGGGAGAAGGATTATAGGGCAATGGCAATGGAGATTGATGAAAGACCAGGTATATCCTTTGAAGACATTGGAGGGTTGGATGAACAGATAAATGAGATTAAAGAGGTTGTAGAACTTCCACTAACTCATCCTGAACTCTTTGAAAAGATAGGTATAGAGCCACCTAAGGGAGTGCTTCTATATGGGCCCCCTGGGACAGGTAAAACCCTTCTTGCAAAGGCTGTAGCCAACGAAACCAATGCCTCTTTTATAAAAATTGTTGGATCAGAACTTGTAAAGAAATTCATTGGAGAGGGAGCCAAACTTGTAAGGGATGTGTTTAAATTGGCTAAGGAAAAATCTCCAAGTATTATATTTATTGATGAAATAGATGCCATAGCCAGTAGAAGAACAGAAGCCCTTACCGGGGGAGATAGGGAGGTCCAAAGGACCCTTATGCAACTTCTTGCTGAGATGGATGGTTTTGAACCAAATGGAGATGTAAAAATTATTGCCGCCACCAATAGGCCAGATATATTGGACCCAGCCATATTAAGGCCAGGTCGATTTGATAGAATAATAGAAATACCTGCCCCTGGAGAGGAAGGGAGATTGGATATATTAAAAATACACACAAAGGGTATGAACCTATCCAAGGATGTGGATCTAAACAAAATAGCAAAGATGACTGAAGGATTTGTTGGTGCAGATTTAAAGTCAGTATGTACAGAAGCAGGTATGTTTGCAATAAGGGAAGGAAGAGAATATATAACCATGGATGACTTTTTAAAAGCCGTGGAAAAGGTGCAGGAAAAAAGAGGAGAAGGTACAAAGGTACCTACTGCACCGAATGTTATGTATGGATAAATTATGAGTATCTAATGTATAATATTGAATAATGGGATATATTTTTTTTAATTTTTAAAATATTTTAAATATTGGAGATAATATGAATATAGGAATAGTTGGCGGGGGGTTAGGTGGCCTATTGGCTGGAGCCCTACTTTCAAAAAACAACAGTATAACAATCTATGAAAAATTGCCCTACATAGGAGGAAGATTTACAAATATGGAGCATAAGGGTTATCAACTTTCCACTGGGGCCCTTCATATGATACCCCATGGAGCCAATGGCTATCTGGCACAATTATTGAATAGGGCAGGTTGTAATGTTAATATTGTAAATTCTGATATAGATGGACTTTATAGAATAAATAAGAGGGATTATCCATATAATGATTTATTTAATTTAGTGGGATTAAAAGATAAATTAAAATGCCTAAAAATGGCTGCCAATTTAAAATTAAATAAGGTGGATAAAAATATATCCTTTGGAGAGTTTTTAGAAGATGTGCCCTTGGCATTAAAAGTAGGTAATTCCTTTACTGGATGGGCATTAAGTTTAAATGCCTATGACACTCCCATGGATGAAATATTAAAGATAGCCGAGAATTATTATAAATTTGGAGGCCCTGGAATACCCATTGGAGGATGTAAAAGTGTAGTGGAGGAACTTTCGAGAGTAATAAAAGAGAACCATGGGGAAATAATCACAGAATATAGTGTTAAAGGTATAGAAATTGATGAAGATGGAGTTTACATCTATTCAGAGGAAGAGGGCCATAAATTTGATATAGTAATAAGCAATTTATCCCCGAGACATACAGAGGATATATCCAATATAAAGATAATAAAGAAAAAAAAGCCTATTCCTTCAAAAGGAATAAAAATATCCATAGGTTGTAAGGAAAAATTAATAAGACATAGTGGGGTTTTATTTACTCCAGAGTGCCAACGGATAAATGGTTTAAATTGTCCCTCCAATGTGGATAAATCCCTTGCTAAGGAGGACCATAATCTAATAATGGCCCATGGGATCCAGATAAATAACAATATTAAAAAGGAGATAGATGTTGCATTAGGGGATATAGAGAGAATATTTAATGAGGTAGGCATATATAAATACGAAATATTACATGTTCAGACCTTTAGAGAGGATATGCCTGTAAATCATGCCTCAAATGGTACAGATTTAGATCCAATAATAAATGATAGATTGTATCTTGTAGGGGATGGAGTAAAGGGAAAGGGAGGTATTGAGGTAGAAGGTATTGTACTGGGAGTTTTTAAGGTAATTGATAAAATAAATAATTTAAATTTAAATTAATAGTATAATGAAATAAAAAATAAAATGAATTATAATATAAAAAATAAAATAAAATAATTAAAGTATAAATAATTATAAAATAATATAAAATTAATTATCCTAAAAAAATTATATAATGAATTAAAAAAAGAACGAATAAAAAAATAAATATGAAAGGAAGAGGTATTGAAAAGTAGCAGACCCAATAGAGATTATAAGGTCAAGGCTATTTATACCTAAAAATGGAAAAAGGATTATAAAGATTTATATCATATTATAATAAAAAATAAAATTACTTAATAACAGAATCTAACAGAATCGTTTAGAGGAGGTATTATGTTAAAAAAATTATTAATTATTATATTTTTTATGTTATTTGCATTTCAAGTCCATAGCATGGATGTTATGAAGATATCAAATTATACTGTTAATGTGGATGTTGATAAAAATCCACAGCATATTACATACAATATAACCCTTCAAAATATGGTAAATTATCCCCTTGTGCCAGGTATAAGTGAGTTTAGGCTTCAGAAACAGGAGCCAGAAAAGTTATGGATAATACCCATACCCTTTAATAAGGAGGTTAAACCCCTAAAGGTAGAGAATTTAAAAGGATACTACTCCTTTGATGGAGTTCATAGGCTACCTATGAAAACCTACGTGGAGTACTACAACAACTACTCCATTATAAAGTATGAGATCTGGGAGCCCATTGAAAGGAGGGGTAACCTCTCCATATTCATAGAGTATGATGCTAATATCTTAGATGAAGGTATTCTATTTAAAACTCTCTCTATACCAGTTGGATGTAGTATGGACATAGATCACTTACAGGTAAGGTTTAATACCAAAGACTATAGTCAAACATATCAAAATCCACCAGGAGATAATTTTAAAGTACCTAAAAACTCCCTAATTATTATCAATTCAGAGTTTTCAATTATCTCCCTACCTACGCTTCCTACCTATGGCTATATAATTTTCTGGCTGATTATATTTACACTACTGTTAATTATATTGGTTTATGGGGAAATAAAATCCTTTGGAAAGGAAAAGAAAAGCAATGATAAAAAAGAGGATGGTAGTGAGAATAATAATAATAACTCTTAATTAAATGAGGGTATCTTTATGAAAACCTATTATGCCATACTAACTCTGATTATTTTTATCCTTTTAAATCCATTGGCAACTGGTGTAATGTTCAACAATACATCTAACATAACAAATAACACTGTAAATAATACTGTAAATGTCAATATATCCTATTCTACAG
>JAHEPY010000077.1 GCA_019561565.1 Methanothermococcus sp. SCGC AD-155-M21 | reverse complement strand
ATTCTAATTGTATTAAATTATAATAAATAATCTAAATAAAAAAATTAATTTTTATATTACCTTTATTTAAATTAACTTTATTTATATTGACTTACTAAATCCAATATTTCTTCAGAGTTCTTTGGAATTTCTCTTTTGTAAAATATTAATTTTAAATCATCGAGATCTTCTGGAAGCATGTCTACTATCTTTACACTTGTTTTTTCATCCAAGCCTAAATCTATTAATTTACTAACTAATTCCTTGGAATCCTCAACACTTAATTTTGTAAATTTTTCTAAATAATCCAATGCACATCCAAGTTCATAGGACATGTCCTCAATACTTCTTTTTTTATTAATTACCAGGTCCTTAACTTGGGATATGGTAACATACCTTTCAGAAATTATTTCCTTTCCTATCATAATATTACCTAATCTATTTTTGGATTAATATTTAAGATATATTAAATTACTATAAAAAAATAAAAAAATAGGATATTATCATAAAATAATATAAATTAACATGTACTCATATCCATTATGCCTTACATTCCCTAAGGTGCTGGGGTCTAACTATTATTTCCTTGTACTTATCTCCATCTTTAACTCTAACAATAAATGCACTTCCCCTCTGTCCTACAACAGTACCAGTTTTGCCATGGAATTTTGGATGGGGCATGCCCTTATGTACTGAAGGGTCTATTTTGATATGGACCATGTCTCCATTATTATATTCCTTTAATGCCCTTGTAAGGGGATACAATCCCTTTTCCCTTGGATGTTTTTTAAGTTTATATCTTGTTTTACTTCTAAATCCTTCACTTCTTTGTGCCATGTTTATTCCTCCTTTATTTTAATTTATTAAATTTAATAAAAAAATAATGTAATATCAAATGTTATCCATACATTAAAAATAAATGTTAGATATACTATTTTATTCAAGTATAAAAAGTTATTGATTATATTTTTTATTATTAAAAGTGATTATATTTTTTATTTTTATATTTTTTTAGTATTATTTTATACTATAAATAATTTATATAAAATTTATATAATAATATTTAAATAAACTTTAGTAGATATAAATTAAATTTAAATAAATACTTTTAAATATATTAAACGGTGGAATTTTGGGCCATAAAAGATTTTTAACTGTATTTTTAATATCCCTTGTGATATTATCTGTTCTATCTTACATAAGTATTAAAGAGGGCACTATATCTGTTAATAACGAACAGTTGGAAAAATACCTACTGGAAGGGACCTCTGGAAATCCAATTCTTGATAAAATAATAGAGAAATTAAGATTGCCAAGGACAGTTGGGACGATTGTTGTTGGGATGGGTATTGCAATTGCAGGAATACTCATGCAGGGATACTTTAGAAATCCCTTGGCAGATCCCTACTTAATGGGTGTGGCAAGTGGAGCATCCTTAGGGGTTGTACTCTATATATTTACATCCCTACTCTTTAATTTAGGTATTCCCCACTCAGTTTATGGGTTTATTTTGGCCGCCTATATAGGTTCCCTAATCACCATGCTTGTGGTTATTGCTATTGCAAAGGTTGTAAAGGAGACTGCAACCTTGTTAATTAGTGGCATTATGATAGGTGCCATAGCCTCTGGATTTACCACCATAGTGATATATACCGCAGATTTTATTGGAGAGGACAACTCTCAACTCTCTGAGTATTTGATGTGGGGAATGGGATCTGTCAACAATCTAACATGGGACCAAATTAATATTATGGCCATTATAACTATTCCACTGGTTATTCTATCCTATATATTCCTTTCAAAAAAACTGGATGCCAACCTCCTCGGGGAGAAATATGCCCAGAGTGTTGGAGTGGATATAAAGAGTTTAAGAAGATGGTTAATAATTCTCTCCTGTATGCTAACTGCAACAGTAGTGGCATTTACAGGGCCTATTGCCTTTGTGGGAATGGTATGTCCTATAATAAGTAGAATGATAGTGGGAACTTCAAAACATCTCTATGTAATACCTACCACTGCAATCCTTGGTTCCATATTTGTATTATTTGCAGATATACTAACAAGACCTGGGGTTTTAATACCTACCTCCTCCAATAATCTTCCACTACTGTCTCCACTCTCAATAATAGGGGCTCCCATAGCCATAATTATATATTTAAAAGTAAGACGTATGGGGATATAATGAAGAATACCTCTAAAAATAGATACTATGGATACTATAGATACCTTGTGATAGGTACTTTATTTATCTCCTTGGTGATACTTGTTGTATTGGGTATGTACTATGGAGGAAATGCCCGTTCTATCACATTGGAGGATACAACAAACTTTATTGTATATCAAGGTAAGGTTACAGTAAATAATATATATCATAGAATCACTGGAGGGGATCTATTTAATATACCTTCTCTAAGTGAGGGGGAGAAGTTTAAATACATATTGTTAAAAAAGGTACGTTTTCCTCCAATCCTTGGGGCCATTATTGTGGGAATAACCCTATCAGCATGTGGCCTAATGCTACAGACTCTCTTTAGAAATTTATTGGCATCTCCCTATACTACAGGAATATCCAGTGGTGTTCTATTTGCAGTTACCTTAGTAATATTTATAAGTAGTATTGCAGAACTCTTTTCCATTTTCAACATAGATGAGAAGATAGTGGCAGGTTGGTGTGGAGGGATACTCTCTTTAATATTTTACAAAAGAGAAATTCCAAAGAACTCTGAAGAAATATTGGATTTAGTAAGTCAATATAAATAAAGTTAATTTAAATAAAGGTAATATAAAAATTAATTTTTTTATTTAGATTATTTATTATAATTTAATACAATTAGAAT
>JAHEPY010000076.1 GCA_019561565.1 Methanothermococcus sp. SCGC AD-155-M21 | reverse complement strand
GATATGGAATAATTACTTTCTTTAAATATTTTATTTCTTATTTTTATTTTTTATTTTATATCCAAATTACATGGATGTATAAATCCTCCTCTAATCATTAAATCAACTAAAACTATTGCCACCACAGACTCCAGTACTGGTATTGCCCTTGGAAGTATTATTGGGTCATGCCTTCCATGTATTTCAATATCTTCCTCTTTTTTTGTTTTTAAATTTACTGTTCTCTGGGTTTTGGATATGGAAGGGGTTGGTTTAATTGCAACCTTTATAACCAAGGGAGAGCCACAACTTATACCTCCCAATATTCCCCCACAGTTGTTAGTTTTTAATTTGATTGAATCTTTGTAAATATATTCATCATTCATTTCACTACCATAAAGTTCAGTGGATTGAAACCCCCTNCCTATCTCCACACCCTTAACAGCATTTATGTTCATAATACCTCCACTTAACTCTCCACTTAATTTATTAAATATTGGATTTCCCACCCCTGAGGGAAGGTTTAATACCACTAACTCCACTATGCCCCCTACACTATCTCCCATTTCCATGGCATTTTTAACATGCTCCACCATCTCTTGGGAATTTGAAGAGGGACATCTAAGGGGATTGTTCTCTATTTTTTCTATTATTTTATCAATGTCCTTATTGCCAAGGAATACCTCTGGATTGGAATAGTAATTAAAATCCCCCTTAATTTTTCCAACCTTTATAGTATATCCAATTATCCTGATATTGTAAGTATATTCTAAAAGTTTTTTTGCAATACTTCCCCCAATAACATGGCCTATTGTAGTTCTTCCACTGGCTCTTCCCCCTCCACGATAGTCATAATTACCATATTTTTTATAGTAGGTATAATCCCCATGCCCAGGTCTTGGAGTATCCTTTATTTTACTGTAATCCTTGGATCTTTGATTTTTATTATACACTATGGCNGATATAGGAGTTCCAGTGGTTNTACCCTCAAAAATCCCAGATAGTACCTCTACCTTATCAGGTTCTCTTCGAGGGGTGGAGAATATACTATAGCCAGGTCTTCTTCTATCAAGTTCCCTTTGAATATCCTCCTCAGAGAGG
>JAHEPY010000075.1 GCA_019561565.1 Methanothermococcus sp. SCGC AD-155-M21 | reverse complement strand
TGTTGCAATAGTGGAAACTGAGGATGGGGAAGAAAAGGAAATTATTATGATGCAAAAATGGCCTGTAAGAAAGCCAAGGCCATATAAGGAAGAATTACCTCCTGTAATTCCATTAGTTACTGGTCAGAGGGTAGAGGATACATTCTTTGGTCTTGCAAAGGGAGGTGCTGCGGCAATCCCTGGTCCCTTTGGTAGCGGTAAGACAGTTACTCAGCACCAACTTGCAAAATGGTCAGATGTGGATGTTGTGGTATATATTGGATGTGGTGAAAGAGGAAACGAGATGACAGAGGTAATTGAGGAATTCCCTCATTTAGATGACCTTAAAACTGGAAATAAATTAATGGACAGAACCATATTGATAGCAAACACTTCAAACATGCCTGTTGCAGCAAGAGAGGCTTCAGTATATACTGGGATTACAATAGCAGAGTACTTCAGGGACATGGGTTGCGGGGTACTCTTAACTGCAGATTCAACATCAAGATGGGCCGAAGCCATGAGGGAAATTTCAGGAAGATTGGAAGAGATGCCAGGAGAGGAGGGTTATCCTGCCTACCTTGCTTCAAGATTGGCTCAGTTTTATGAAAGGGCTGGAAGGGTCACTTGCTTAGGTAAAGAGGATAAACAAGGATTTGTATGTATTGTAGGGGCTGTTTCGCCTCCAGGAGGGGACTTCTCAGAACCTGTTACCTCTAATACCTTGAGAATTGTTAAGGTATTTTGGGCATTGGATGCAAACTTAGCAAGAAGAAGGCACTTCCCAGCGATTAATTGGCTACAGAGTTATTCCCTTTACTTAGATGACATCTCTGGATGGTGGGAAGAGAATACAGATTCTGATTGGAGAATATTAAGGGATGAGGCTATGAACCTATTGCAGAAAGAGGCTGAATTGCAGGAAATAGTTCAGTTAGTAGGTCCTGATGCTCTTCCAGATAGGGAGAGGGTAATTTTAGAGATTGCAAGGATGCTTAGAGAAGACTTTTTGCAGCAGGATGCCTTTAATGAAATAGATAGTTATTGTTCTCCAATGAAGCAATATACAATGTTAAAGATAATTATGACACTATACAATAGGGCATTAAATGCTGTTGAAAAAGGTGCAGATCCAGCAGATATATCAAAAATATCTGTTAAGGGAGATATTGCTAAAATGAAATACGTCACAGAGGATGAATTTTTAAATAAAGTTGCTCCAGAGATTATGGATAAAATAAATAAGGAATTGGATTTATTAGTAAATAAGTAGGATAATAGTTATAATTAATAAAATAAAATAATAATCAAATATTTTAATAAATATTAAATAAAGTTTCAATAAATAAAAATTAAAAATTAAAAATAATATAAAAACAATATATAAACTAAATAAAAAAATAATTTATAATCTCCAAATATCTTTAAAACAAAGGAGGGTTAAAATGGATGCTATAGAAAAGTATGTGGAATATACTTCAGTGTCAAGTGTTGCAGGTCCATTATTAATAGTAGAAGGAGTTAAAGGAGTTGCATATGGAGAAATAGTAAATATAACTTGCCCAGATGGCGAAAAGAGAACAGGTCAGGTTTTAGAGGCAAGGGATGATATTGCAGTTGTTCAGGTTTTTGAAGGTACCACTGGATTAAGTACAAATGAGACCAGGGTTAGATTCACTGGAGAAACTGCAAAAATCGGCGTTTCCCCTGAAATGCTTGGTAGAATATTTAACGGTGCAGGAAAGCCTATAGATGGAGGATCTGAAATCATACCTGAAAAAAAGATGGATATTAATGGATACCCATTAAATCCAGTTTCTAGAAAGAGCCCTAATGATTTTGTTCAAACAGGTATCTCCACAATTGATGGTACAAATACCCTTGTTAGGGGGCAGAAGTTACCTATATTTTCAGGTTCTGGTCTCCCTCATAACCAATTGGCAGCCCAGATTGCAAGACAGGCCAAGGTTAGGGGAGAAGGAGAGCAATTTGCTGTGGTATTTGCAGCAATGGGTATTACTGCTGAGGAATCAAACTACTTTATGGAGGAATTTAAAAAGACAGGAGCCCTTGAAACAGCAGTGGTATTTATTAACCTTGCAGATGATCCTGCCATTGAAAGAATTCTTACTCCAAGAATTGCATTAACTACGGCGGAATACCTTGCTTATGAAAAGGATATGCACGTTTTGGTTATATTAACTGACATTACAAACTATTGTGAGGCCCTAAGGGAAATTGCTGCAGCCAGAAATGAGGTTCCCGGTAGAAGGGGTTATCCTGGATACATGTATACTGATCTTGCTACCCTCTATGAGAGGGCTGGACGGGTTAAGGGAAGAAAGGGTACTGTTACACAGATACCTATTTTAACCATGCCCCACGATGATATTACCCACCCAATTCCTGATTTAACAGGTTATATTACTGAGGGGCAAATAGTACTCTCAAGGGAACTTAACAGAAAAGGAGTATATCCTCCAGTGGATGTACTACCATCACTTTCAAGACTTGCTGGAAATGGACAGGGACCTGGAAAAACAAGAGAGGATCATTCAAAGGTTATAAGCCAGGTATATGCTGCTTATGCTGAAGGTAGAAGTTTAAGGGACCTTGTGGCCGTAGTAGGTGAAGAGGCACTTACTGAAAGGGATAGGGCCTATTTAAAGTTGTCAGATGAATTTGAAAAGAAATTCGTACAACAGGGAAAGGACGAAGATAGAAGTATTGAAGAAACTTTGGACATAGTTTGGGAATTACTTACCATATTACCAAGAGAGGAACTAAAGAGGGTTCCTGAGGAGCTAATAGAAAAATATCTTCCAAAGAAATAATTAATTAATTATTAAAATTTTTTTATTTTTTTATTATTATAATTTTTATTATTTTTACACTGTGAGGGATAAAATGGCAGATGTCAATCCTACAAGGATGGAATTATTAAAGCTCAAAAATAAAATTAAACTTGCCCAAAAGGGGCATAAATTATTAAAGCAAAAAAGGGATGCATTGATAATGGAGTTTTTTGAAATAATTGATCAGGCCTCAGGTATAAGGGAAAAGGTTAATAATGCCTTAATTAAGGCCTATAAAAATTTAGTATTATCTCAGGCTATAATGGGAACTCTATCTGTTAAGGAGACATCCTTTGCTTCAAAGAATCCACATATTAAGTTGGATGTGGATACAAGGAACATTATGGGGGTTACAGTTCCAGTTATTGAAGTGGAAAATGTTAAAAGGGATATATCAACAAGGGGTTATGGCCTTTATGGCACTTCCTCAAAAGTTGATGAGGCCGCAAAGGATTTTGAAGAGGCCTTGGAACTTATTGTGGAGTTGGCTGAAATAGAAACTTCAATAAAATTACTTGCAGAGGAGATAATTACAACAAAGAGAAGGGTAAATGCCCTTGAGTATGTTGTGATTCCAAGAATGGAAGAGATGAAAAAATACATTGCCATGAGACTTGATGAAATGGAAAGGGAAAACTTCTTTAGATTGAAGTTAATAAAAGGAAGAATTGGTGAAGGAGAAGAGGTTTAATAATTTTAATTTAAAATAATAGTATAATAATAATTTAATAACATAAAATAATCTAATAACATAACAAAATAAAAATTAAATAATGTTATAATCTTGGTGATTTTATGTTTAAAATCGGCGGCATTGTTTTTGATATTGAGGAATCCCTTAAGAAAAAGGAATCCCCTGGAAAAATAAAATTGGAAATTAAGGGTAAAAGATTACCAATTATAGCAGATGAAAAGGTAGAACTTAAAAAGGGAGAAATTACAAATATAAAGATAAAAAGTATAGATATTGATCCATATACCCTAACCTTTATTGATGCCTACGAAAAGCATCCCATAGGTGTGGTTATATCAATTAATGAGGAAATTTCACTACCATTTGATTCTAAGAGAATAGGGGATTATGGAGTATTTATAGCCTTTAAGGATGGGGTTGTCAATAAAGGAGATGTTATTGGGCATGTAGCATTAATTCATTTGGATCAGGCTTAATTTACTAAGGATGGGGTTATATTATATTGGAATTATATTAAATATTTTTTATATATTTATTACTATATCCTTCATATTATATTGGAGAACATCTTTTTTTAATAATCTATAATTATATTTATTTTATTATTATACATTATTTATTATCTGTTAATTAATTTTTTAATTAAAATTATTATAAAAATTTTATTTTAATAAATATTTTAATATTAATATTTTTATAATTATTATTAAATGGTGGTATTTTTGCAATTTGTGCATATAGGAGACAACCATCTTGGATATAGACAGTATAATTTAGATGGAAGGGAAAATGATATTTACAATGCATTTAATCAGTGCATTGATAAAATAATAGAGATAAAACCAGATTTTGTTGTTCATAGTGGGGATTTATTTGATAGTTCCGAGCCCTCTGTTAATGCTCTATACACTGCAATAAAGGGCCTAAGGGAATTAAGGGATCATGGCATACCCATCTATATAATACATGGTAATCATGATATACCAAAGAGATCCTCTAAAAGTACTCCATTTTTAATATTAAAAAATATCTTAGGAGATTATTTAAAAACCTTTTTTAATAAAAAGTATCATATATTTAAGGGGGAAAAGGAAGTATTTATAGGAGGCTCTGATTTTACATATAGAAGTACCATAGATGGCCTTCTTAAAGACTATGCTTTGATGGAAAGGGAATCCAAGAACTATAAAAATAGGATAGTATTATTCCATCAAAGTATATATTCCTACTCTAACATACCAATCTATGAGATTCAACTTAATGACCTTCCACAGGGATTTAAATACTATGCTGGGGGCCACATACATCAGAGAATACTTAAAAAAGTAAATAATGAAGATATTAATGGCAATAATAATGATGGTGTTCTTGCATACAGTGGTTCCACAGAGATAATTAACTATGATGAATATGAAGATTATGAAAAAAATGGAAAGGGATTTTATCTAATAGATCTAAGTGGCAAAGACTTTGATATTAATGATGTGGATAAAATAAATATAAAGTGCAGGGATTTTATAATAAATAAAAATATTAAGGATGATAAATCATTAATGGAACTTATTGAGGAATTGGAAACAAAATCTAAACCTGTGGTAATTTGTTCTGTTGTTAAGGGACTCCTTGGGGGGTTGGAGGAGGTATTGAAAAATAAGACCCTTTATAATAGGATTTCCCATATTCCAGAGAGTACAGAGGGAGAGATAATATTAAACAATCAATTGGGAGATAGTGAATACTTATTTAAAGAATTTTTAAAGGAGAGAAATTACGACGTAAATTTTATTTATGGAATATATAGGGAGGCAGTATCTGAAGATGGAAATTTATTTAATTATTTGAGGGATTATCTATATAAAAAAACATAGGTAGATAAATGTGCCCATTAAAAAAATAAAATTTAAAAATAAAAATAAAATATAAAATAAAAGATAGATGATAATAGATATTATATGAAAATGATGATAATATGCCGATAATTAAATTTCACGGAGGATGCCATCAAATAGGCATGTCTTGCATGGAAATAGATACAAAGAAGTCCAGGATACTGTTGGATTGTGGAATGGATCCCTCGGATAATTCCCTACCCAATATAAATTCAAAAGATATAGGTGCTGTATTAGTATCCCATGCCCATTTGGATCACTGTGGGGCAATTCCCTATTTTGATTTTAAAAAAATATACTGTACAACTCCCACAGTAGATTTAATGTATATTATTTGGAAGGATATATCTAAATTATCCAAAACCTATAATGAGGATAGTATAAAAAATGCTATGGGGTCTATTGAGTCATTAAACTATGGGGAGGAGAAAAAAATAACTAATGATATTACTATGAAAATGTATGATGCAGGGCACATACTTGGAAGTTCTTCAGTATATCTTGATATAGATGGGAAAAAGTTATTATATACTGGAGATATTAACGAGGTGGAAAGTAGAACATTAAGCCCTGCAGATACAGATATAGATGAGATAGATACCCTTATAATAGAATCCACCTATGGTGCTCCCATGGATATAAAACCTGCAAGGAAGGTTTTAGAGGGGCAATTTATAGGGGAAATTTCAAGTACTCTTAAAAAGGGAGGTAAGGTAATAATTCCAGTGTTTGCCGTAGGTAGGGCTCAGGAGATACTATCCATAATATTTAACCATATGAGAAGTGGATCCTTGGAAAGGGTTCCTGTTTATGTTGATGGGGCTCTAATACATACCACAGGAATATATCTTACCTATTCCCACTGGTTAAATCCAAAAATAAGAAATAGTTTAGAAAATGGAATGAATCCCTTTGGCGATGTTAAAAAAGCAGATAATAGTGTTTTTGATAATGATCCCTGTATAGTAATATCCACATCAGGTATGGTACAGGGGGGCCCTATTTTGCAGTATTTAAAACTTTTAAAAAATCCCAACAACAAAATTATTTTAACAGGATATCAAGCAGAGGATACCTTAGGTAGGGAGTTGGAAGAGGGAGTTAAGGAAATTACTCCCTTTAAAAATAAAATACCTGTAAATGGAGAAATTGTTAAAATAGAGTTCTCTGCCCATGGGGATTATAACTCCTTAGTGAGATATTTAAAAAAGATACCTAAGCCAAAAAAGGTATTTGTAGTACATGGGGAAAAATATCAGTCCCTCTCCCTTGCCATGACAGTATGGAAAACCCTTAAAGTTCCAACTATTGCCCCAACAGTAGGAAGTATATTGCCCTTATTTTAATTATTTAATTTTGATTTTAATTCAAGAAGTAATTTAATAGCCGTGGCAATTTCAATTATTCTATGTACTTCATTCTCTTTATCTAATTTTTTAGATAAATAATCTATTTTTTTATTTAATATATTTTTTAAATTATCCATATCCTGAGTATAATTGGCACTATTATTATTTTGTTTATTATTTGAGGTATTATTGTTTATGTTATTTTTACTATTTGTGGAAGTAGTGGTGGTTTTTTCTTTCTTTGTATTGCACATTATACAGTATATATTTCCATTAATATCTTCAAATAGTGGAAAATTACATATTTCACATTGTTTTCCAAGCATTTTAGATCCTTTAATCATCTCCTTGGCAGCAATTTTTACAATACTATCCTTTGTAATATTCTCTTTTTCCTTAATTTTTTCCATATTTTCCATAGGATCCACCGTTTATATAGGATATTAAAAAAAATTAAATTATTTTAATTATTATAAAATTATTTTAATTATATTGGTTATTATATATGGTTTTAAATTATTGTCAATTAAATTTTGTGGATAAAAAAAGTTGTAAATGTAATTTAAGTACCGCCTCCCTTAGACATACTTTATCTCCTTTATCCTTCTTTTATATGCTTTCTATGGATCCAATTCCATCATGAGTTATATATTGACCACCACCAAAGCTCCTCAAGGTTTTAATAGTTTTAAAATAAAATAAATTAATTTATTTTTTTTAAATAATTATAAAAAATTTCAAAAAAAATATTATTTAATGTATTAGACTATAAAAAACTCCGCCTTTTGCTGGAATTTGAAGTGAATAAAAGGAGCCATGCCATCTATTTATATGATCCAAAAGAAGTGAAGATAAGGAGTGAAGCGATAAAGTATTTTATACTGAAGTTTTTTAATTATATTTTATTTTCTTAATCTTTGCTAACTTTTTCAATTTTTATTACCGTATTGAATTTTTTAACTTGATTTCTATTGTTAAAAATATCTAAAAGTGAACGTGCACTATCTATTTGTTGTTTGAGTATCTCAGTCAACTCTTTTATTGATTTGTCCTCATTTATGTCCTTTAATGCATACGCAAAATCGAACCCTTTATTATGTGTAAAAAATCGATTAAAGATTATAATATCTTCATTTTTTTTTCCCACCACTAGTCCGTATCTTAGGTACGGATAAATTTCCTTATGTTTTAGTGCTTTTTCTGAATATGTCAACACATCGTGCGTATTAAAATTATTATACTTGATTTCAATAACTACTAAAGGTAAAAGGAAAAACTTCTTTTTACATTTTTTAGTTAGTATTATATATTCCTCACATTTTTCAATTAACTCTTCACATTTTTCAATTGATTCTTCATTATTTTTCATTACTCTAACTTTTTCAATTAATTCTTTACATTCATTAATCAATTTTTCATCATTTTCATTCAATTCTTCATTATTTTCATTCAATTCTTCAAATTTTTCAACTAACTCTTCACATTTTTTAATCAATTCCTTGTTATTTTCTATTACTTTAACTTCTTTAATTAATTCTTCAAATTCTTCATATTTCTTGATCAATTCTTCATTATTTTTTAATTTTTCAATTAATTTTTTATATTTTTTAGTCAATTCCCCACATTTTTTAATCAATTCCCTATATTCTTTATCATTTTTTACTTTTTCAACTAATTTTTTAAATTCATTAATTAATTCTTCATATTTTTTATATTTTTTATCATTTTCTAGTACTTCAACTTCTTTAATCAACTTTTCATATTTTTTAATCAATTCCTTGTTATTTTCTATTACTTTAACTTTTTTAATCAATTCTTCATACTTTTTCATCAATTTTTCATCATTTTTTGTTATTTTAACTTTTCCAACTAATTCTTCACATTTTTTAATCAATTCCTTGTCATTTTTTGTTATTTTAACTTTTCCAACTAATTCTTCACATTTTTTAATCAATTCCTTGTCATTTTTTGTTATTTTAACTTTTCCAACTAATTCTTCATTATTTTCTACTTTTTCAATTAATTTTTTATATTTTTTCATCATTTTTTTACATTCTTTAATCAATTCTTTACATTCTTTATCATTTTTTACTTTTTCAGTCAATTTTTTACATTCTTTAATCAATTCTTTACATTCTTTATCATTTTCTATTATTCTAACTTTTTCAATTAATCCTTTGCATTCATTAATTAATTCTTTACATTCTCTATATTCTTCATCATCTTCAATTACTTTAACTTTTTCAATTAATTTTTTACATTTTTCAATTAATTCTTGATCATTTTTTAGTTCCTCGATTAATTTTTTACATTTATTAATCAATTTTTCGCATTTATTAATCAATTCTTTACATTCTTCATCATTTTTTACTTTTTCAGTCAATTTTTTACATTTTTCAATCAATTCTTTACATTTTTCAATTAATTCTTTACTTTTTCCAACCAGTTCTTTACATTCTTCATCATTTTTTACTTTTTCAATCAATTCTTTACATTTTTCAATTAATTCTTTACTTTTTCCAACCAGTTCTTTACATTCTTCATCATTTTTTACTTTTTCAATCAATTCTTTACATTTTTCAATTAATTCTTTACTTTTTCCAACCAGTTCTTTACATTCTTCATCATTTTTTACTTTTTCAATTAACTCTTCACATTTTTTAATCAATTCTTCATCATTTTCTATTAATTTCACTTTTTCAATTAACTCTTCACATTTTTTAATCAATTCTTCATCATTTTCTATTAATTTCACTTTTTCAATTAACTCTTCACATTTTTTAATCAATTCTTCATCATTTTCTATTAATTTCACTTTTTCAATTAGTTCTCTATATTCATTAATCAATAAATTTTCAATCAATAAATCCGTTTCGAAATAATAATAACTTCCTTTTGAACATTTTAGAGCTTTTTGCTCAAATTCGAAGTTTTTATTAGCCATTATTTTATAAATTAGACGTTTACCTTTTACCACTACGACCCCATATTCTTTTAATTTTTTATTTAGTTTTTCTTGTAATATTTTTGTAAATTTATCTTCATTTTTAGATTTAGTTTTATTTTTTTCATTGTTGGAGTTATTTCCACTCATTGTCCCAACCCCTATATTTTATTTCATTGTTTAATAAAAAGAGTAAAAAGTATTTAAATATATTCATTTTATAATAAGGTTTATCAAGATAACCTCCCTAATAATATAAAAATGCCATAAAGCCCCCTAACCATGTATTTCTATTATTTATAATATTTTATATCAGTATCCATCTAACAATAAAAATTCACTACTTAACAATCTCCCCCACAAAGATATTATCCCTTGCCCTTAGAATTTTAACTTTAACTTCCCTTTCAATTAATTTTTCAGGGTTTTTAACATTGATTACTTGGATAACCCTATCCTTGGCAACTCCTATTACCTCCCTATGAATTCTGCCCTCCATTAAAATTTTGGTTTTTACAATACTATTTACTTTAAAGGGCATTGGAAGTCTTTTTCTTTTATGGCTTCCAAAGGCCTTTGATAGTGGAGTATTTAGGTAAATATTAATCTCTTTCTTTTTATATTCCTCCTCGTACCCTTTTAATAAATCATAAAATTTTTTAAATTTCCAGGTATTCATTTTTTTTATTCTTCGTCCAAATTGATATATTAAACATAGTTGGGCTCCAATTATAGGATCCCTTTTATTTGTTATTGGGTTTATTATATCTTGAGGGTTCTTTCTCTCCAATTCAATAGCATAATCTAATACCTCTTTAAAATCCCTATCGTTTATGCTCGGTAGAAGTAAGGGAGATATTAAAAGATGAATCTTTGAATTTTTTATGTACTCTGCAATATCTAATACATGGTTTATATCATAATCCCTACTTCCTGATAGTATTCTGCTCATTTTTTCATCTATTGCATTGATGGATAGATTAATCCTATGCAATCCTGCCTCCTCCAATTCATCTATTAGTTTATATGTTAAATTCACTCCATTGGATTGCATGGAAACAATCCCCTTTCCCTCTCTGTTTATATTAATTAACTCCTGAATTAACTCTGGCAATGGATGATATAGGGAGGGCTCTCCCTGACCATCGAGATGGGCCTCTAAATATTTATTTCCTTTAAATTCAACTATTTTTTTGTACCATTCTATTAAATAATCCAAATCAACATAATAATCATTTTTCCTTGTTTTTGAGTGCATTCCTTCATCAACTGAACAAAATGGGCAATTTATATTGCAACCACATAATCCACGAACTTGGATAATATTAGTCCCCCTATCTATAAGTCCAAAGGCAGTATGGCCTATTAAGGGTACTGGATGGTATATATAGTAGGTCTTTCTTTTAGTTATTTTATTTGTTAGATTCTGGGAGATGGCCATGGAAACCTGATTCAATATTCCAGATTTAAGGGATTGAAGTCTATGTTTATTTATTTTTTTAAAAAATTCCTTCGTTAAAAAGAGTTTTTTTTCATTTAATTCCATATCATAATTTAGAATAAGGGAGGTTTCATAATTTTTGTTTATTTCAATATTTAATATATTTTTATCTTTAAATTTATCAATTCTAACATCTGTTATCATTTTAAAGTCATTGAAGTCTATAAGTTCCCTATCCTCTTTAATATTCATATATACACCGTGTTTTTATTTAAATGAAGTTATATTTTTATAATTATAATAAAAGAATTAAAATTTAATATAATAAAAATAAAATATAAAAAAAGATAATAAATATTTTAATATTAATTTTAAAAATTTAAAAAATAATAAAAAAATTATAACTAATGAATATTATATTTATAAAAAAATTATATAAATAAATTTTCTATTTTTTTACATTCTTACGATTTAATCTATTTTTAACCATTTTCCTTTCCAAAGGGCTCCCACAAACCTCACATAGAACATCATAATAATCAATATTATACATTTTTTTACATCCTTTGCATATTAATTTCCATATAAACCTGCCCTTAATTCCCTCGGATACTATGCATTTAACTTTAACAGATAGCCTCTCTGCAACATTTTGGAGCCCATAATCATCGGTATATAATATACCTCCTAAATCCATAGCAAGGGCAAGTATTTCAATATCATTTATGGACAACGTATCTCCTGTTTTTATTGATGTTTTTTTTACCTTTTCAATGGTTTCCCTTTTAGGCTCCATTATACTTAATTTACCATACTCTATGGCCAAATGAATAATATCCATTTTAGTCTTAACCTCTTTAATTATACCATTGGTAGTATAATGATCCCCCTCCTCCACAGAGGGATTATATCCATGTATAAATGAAGAAGCATCCAATACCTTTATCACAATATCACCTTATTAAAACTCCCTTTCTGTGGAATAGATACCTCCCCCTTCATCTCCAAATAACTTATTTACCATCCAATCCACATTAAATTCCTCTAAATCTTTATACCTTTGGCCTACCCCTAAGAACAGTATAGGTTTTCCTATGGCATAGGCTATGGAAAGGGCTGCTCCACCTTTGGCATCTGCATCTACCTTTGTTAGAATAACTCCATCTATATCTATGGCATTGTTAAATTCTTCAGCCTGGAATATGGCATCATTTCCAGCAAGGGCATCCCCTACAAATATAACCAAATCAGGCTTAGTTACCCTTATAACTTTTCTAATCTCATCCATTAAATTTATGTTTGTGGCCTGTCTTCCTGCAGTATCTGCCAATACCACATTTATGCCCCTTGCCTTAGCATGCTTAATTGCATCATAAATTACTGCTGCACTATCTCCTCCCTTTTGGTGCTTTATCACTTTAACCCCAATATTTTTTGCATGCTCCTCCAGTTGATCTATTGCTCCGGCCCTAAAGGTATCTCCTGCTGCTAAAACTACTGAATATCCCTTTTCCTTTAATAGATAGGAAAGTTTGGCTATTGAGGTGGTTTTTCCAGTTCCATTTATACCTACAAATACTATTACTGTAGGTTCATTTAACTTTTTCTTTTCCTCTATTATTTCATAAATATTTATATTCCTTTGGGACAGTATTTCTTTTATGGCATTTTTTAGAGCATTTATTGTGATTTCCTCAGGATTCTCCTTGGGACTTATTTTTCTACCTACAAGTTGGTTTCTTAAGGATATTATTATTTTTTCAACAACATCATAGGCTACATCAGCCTCTAAAAGTTCCAACTCCAACTCCTCTAAAACATTTTCTATATCCTCCTCAGACAATACAACATCTTTTCCCAATGCTCTTTTTAGGGTTTTAGTTATTTTAAATCTATCTAAGAATCCTATTTCTTCTTTGGATTCTCCCTGGGATTTACCTGATTTATCTACTTCGTATTTTTTATCTCCAATTGATTCTTTTAATTTATTTTTAATATCTTTAATATCTTTACTATCTTTATTATCTATATTATCTTTATCACATCTGGGCTCCTCATTATAGTATTCTTTTTTAGATTCCTTTTTATTAACTTGGGGATCTTTCTCTCCCTTTGAATATATTTTTTCAGTTAGTTTTGAAATGGTTTTATTTAATTTTTCTTTTAGGCCCTTGAACATAAATATCACCAATAGATAAGATATTTTTAAAATATAATAAAATATTTAATAAATATAATATTAATAAAAATAGATAATTAAATTTATTTTATATCTTTTGTGTTAAAATGATTGTGTTTATATATGCACAATATAGAAAGGTTTATATAGAACTTTTGAGGTATGAATATATTGTAAAAAATAAATTTACTTTAATAAATTTATAATAAACTGGGGTGAATAATATGTATGGAAGGGATCCATTCTCAGAAATTGAAAAGTTAATGGCTGAAATGTTCATGTCTCCTATGGGGGGAGTATCCTCCAGAAGAACAATAACTTCAGGGGGATTAGAAATATCTGGTAGTGGGTATATGCCAATTACCCTCATAGAGGGGGACAATAATATAAAAGTTATAGCCATGATTCCAGGGGTAAATAAGGAGGATATTGTAGTAAATTCTGTTGGCAATACCTTGGAAATAAGAGCAAAAAGGGCACCATTGATGATAACAGAATCTGAAAGGATTATCTATTCAGAAATACCTGAAGATGAAGGAGAAATCTATAGAACAATAAAATTACCAGCAACTGTAAAGGAGGATTCAGCCTCTGCCAAATATGAAAATGGAATACTTATTATAGAGTTACCAAAATCTGAAGTATCAATTAAAAGGGGTATTAATATTGAATAAATAATTATTTTTAATAAATAAAGTTTATTGATATTTTTTTTTAATTATAATTTTATTTTATTGTTTTATTCCATTTATATATTTTAATTAGGGATATTCCATAAACCTACTTTGTTTTTCTTTGCATGCTTTTCTTCTTCTAAATATCTATCCAATAATTCAAAGTCAGATAAATAAACCCTGGCATAACCATACTCTATTAAATCTTCATTGAAGTCCTCTCCATTAACAAATACATATGCTAAATATCTACCATAGGAGTCTTTTTTAGGGGATTTTTTGTCAAATACTATAATAACCTCTCTATTTTCCAATTTATTTTTTGCATATTCTGTTGCTTTATGCCCCCAAACCTTTAAGTAGGTTATGTTTGTAATGGGGGTATTATCATAGGTATAGTATTCATGGGGATTATTTTTTTTATATGTTTCTGGAGTATCTACTCCTAAAAGCCTTATTTTATATTTACTACCATTTTTACATTGTATCCAGATGGTATCTCCATCAGAAACCTTTATAATCTTTCCGTTAATGTGCTCATGGCTATTTATAAAATCATAGGGATTTGTATAACCACTGGAATCTTTATTATATACTCCATCTATACATCCGGTTGTAATACTTAGGACAATAATAATGGGAATGAAAATAGGAATATTTTTTTTAATAATATTACTAATAATTCCACCAACCTATTTTTAGGCATTATTCTATTCTGTATTTATATCACTATTATAACTTATAGCATCTATGGGGCAGTACTTAATACATATACCACATTCACTACATAGGTTTTTATCAATAATGGCTTTTCCATAGGAATTAATCGCCTCAAAGGGACAGAAGGGAACACAAAAACCACATCCAATGCACTTATTTAAAATCCTCATGTAATCACTTTTATATTTATTTGTATTATTCTTTTATTATTTTATTCTTTTATTATTATTTATTATTTTTTTGTTATTATTTATTATTCTTTTATTATTACATTATTTTTATAAAATACAATATAAAAATAGATAAATATTAAAAATTAATATAAATATAACTTATCCATAATAAAAAAAATATTTTTTTAAAATAAAATATAAAATAAAAATAATTATTTCAATAAACCCATAGCCTTATTTGTCATTTCTATGGATTTCATATTGTCATCTACCAACTGTAACATGGATCTTATACAATCTATGTTCTCAGGCACTACATCACTCTCCTGATGAACAGCCTGCATTAGGAATACTTCATTATCCACCACGTTAATACTCTCTTCCCATACTGGAATTTCATTAAGATCATACCTATTTCTTCCTAAATCCCTTGCATATTCTATTATGGTGGCAGTTGAATTAAGGCCCTCTTCTGCACTTACTGTAAATATCCTTGGAGTTTTTTCAATACCTTCAATTATGGCCTCCCTTGTGGTCCCTGAGGTTTCTACCATGAGGGAATGCATATGCATAAGGGTTGTAGGTACAATTATTGCCGAGGTTACTATTTTTCCATTAAATTCTGGAATTACTGAACCTACATCAGGTCCATGGTGAGAGGGTACTGTCGGCGGATTTGGAACTATGGCATTTATTGGTCCTTTCTTTATATCGTTGGGATCGGCTCCTCTTCTTATTAAGACTACTCTGGCCTTTAAAATCTCTGTTACTGAGTTTATGGCATAGAGTATCCTACACAATCCTGTGGTATTACAGGATACTGTCCTTATGTAATCCTTTCCATAGCATCTATCATAACTCCAAAGGGAATTAAAGTTATCCTCCACATAATGGGCCTTTTCTCCCCCCTGAAGTATTGCCTTTACATTGTATTTTTTATACACTTCTAAATTATCCTTTCCAACCCCTCCTGGAGTACAATCCACTACAATATCTGCTTCCTCAATAACATCAAAAATGCTCCCCTCAATTTCAATTCCACTTTCTTCAAAAAGTGATTTTCTTTCTGGAATGGCTGCATATAATTTATACCCTTTTTCTATAGCCATTTTTGCCTCAAAGTTTGGCCTTGTCTTGGTAACACCAATTACCTCCATATCCTTCTGCATCTCTATGGCATCTGCTACCCTTTTACCTATTGAACCATATCCATTTATTAAAACCTTTACCATAATCCTACCCCTAATTTTATTAGTCTTATGATTTATTATTTAAAAGTTTTAAAATAAGTATATTTTTTTATAATATTTATAACTTATTAAATAAAAAAATTATATTTAATTATTAATAATACTTAATAATATTTAATAATACTTAAATTTTTATGTCCTTTTTTAGGGAATATCTTATAGGTATAAAAATACCTAAGAATATGATCACCATAACTAAGGCAGCCCCCCATGCCATTTTATGATCTTCAGGGGATGGACTTTGAACTAAGCTATAAATTAAAAGGGGAAGGGACCCTACAGGTTCAAATAAACTGTTAGGATAGGATTCATAAAGACCCCCTGCAGTGTATAACAGAGGAGCAGTTTCCCCTGAAACTTTGGCAATACCAATTAACAATCCTGTTAGTATCCCCTTTTTTGCCATTTTAGTAATTACTTTAAAAATAACCTGGGCCCTTGTACATCCTAAGGCATAGCCTCCCTCTTTGTAAATTTTTGGTATTTCGGCCATGGCCTCCTCAGTATATACTGCAACATAGGGCATAAGTATCATGGCTAATGCCAATGCCCCCGCCAGTAGGGAATAGGATCCCATTGGGAAAACCACTATCCCTGCTATAAATGTACCCACCAATATTGTTGGAAATTCCAGCATTATCTGAAGTAATATTTTGGTGGATTTACCTATGAAACTATTTGGAAACTCATAGGCATAGGCACCAGCCAAGAATGCCAATGGCACTCCAATTGCTGTTGCTGTAATTGTTAGTATCAATGTACCTACAATAGCTGGACCTATTCCCCCATTACTAAATGTTTCTGTTATAAATGGTAACCCACTTTCCATAACAGTTGAAAGACCCTTTGAAACTATGGAAAAAACTATGTGAAATAGGGGCAGGGTGGCCAAGAGAGTTAATGCCCCCACAACAATTAAAAATATATTTTCCTTTATCATCCTTATTTTTTTATAATCAATGTGAAACATTTGATCTCCACCTCCTCAGGTAGTATAATCCTATTAAATTTACTATCAATCCCACTACAAATAATACCAATCCCCCTGCATACATTGTTGGAACCATGTACGCATATAACTCTGCATTCCCAAACTGGTTGGCTATTAATGAGGATATTGTGTATCCTGGAGAAAATAAACTATATGATATATTAAAGGAGTTTCCAATAACTAAGGACACTGCAACAGTTTCTCCAAGGGCCCTACCAAAGGCCAATATAAATCCTGAGAGAATGGCAGGTTTTATATAACTAACTATAACCTTAGTGGCTTCATATCTTGTGGTTCCCAATGCATATAGTCCTTCTTTATGAACCTTTGGGACCATGGCATAGGCCTCCCTAATAATTGCAGATGCAAAGGGTATTACCATAATTGCCAATAATACCCCTGCAGAGAGGTAGCCGTACCCAGTTATTGGCGGGGTGCTAAAAAATGGAATATAGGAAAAGTTTTCATATAAAAACATCATAATATTATCCCTTAAAAAGGGAACCAGTATAAATGCTCCCCATATACCATATATAACAGTTGGTAATCCTGCCATAATATCAGAAATAATTATTAAAGGATATTTTAATTTTTCTGGAGCATAATCATTTACATATATTGCATATCCTATGGCGATTGGAATTGCTAATATTACAGCAATTACTGAAGTATAAATACTTCCCCATATTGGAGCAGCCAACCCATAAACTTCCTTAGTAGCATCTTCAGTGGCCTTCCAAACATTTGTTGTGAATAGATCTATTCCATACTTTTCAATTGCAGGATATGCTGAGGTAAAATAGAAGACTAATACTGCAGCAAATAACAAAAACACTACAAAAATTGTTGGCATGGTTATTATTTTAAATTCATCTAATTTTCTTAAAATCTTCTTAAAATCCATGTTATCTACCTTTACAACAATGTTTATAACAATAAATTTTATGATATTTTAACATTATCATACTATTTTTTTCTATTGTAGGTATATTTTTAAGTGAAAATTATAATTATAAAAAAGAAAAAATATATTAGTTATTTATTAATTATTATTCATTAATTATTCTTTAATGGATTTTGCTGCCTTCAATCCAATATTTGCAACATCCTGTGGTAATCCTACGTATCCTGGAGCAAGATTTTCTGGTTTCTGTCCATCGGTTAATACCCAGAACAAGAAATCCTTAATAGCCTTTGCCTCCTCTGTAGAATAATGCTTATTGTTTATATTCTCCCATACTAAGAAGTGGGTGAATGCTACTATTGGATATGCATTATCAGAAGGAGCATCCAATAACTGTTTTGTATCTTCCTTGTATCCTTCCTTAGGATCAGGTATGTTACTCTTAACACCTGAAACAGCCTTTTTAATTGTATCATCCTTTGGTATTACATACTTACCATTTCTGTTTTCTATGGCTGCTGTTGGCAATTTTTCCTCAATTGTATAGGATAACTCTGTGTAGGCTATACTGTACTTGGTATTTTTTAATGTGTTAATTACACCTGGGTTACCCTTTCCTCCAACTCCTCTTTCCATTTTATCAGTTGGCCATTCAACTAATTTTCCACTTCCAACCTTCTCTTCCCATTCTTTACTAATCATACTTAAGAATGTTGTAAATATTGCAGTAGTACCACTACTGTCACTTCTATGTACAACAGTTATTTTCTTATGGGGTAATTTATTTGCAACATCAGGGTTTAATGATTTTATTCTCTCATCATCCCAATATTCAATATTTCCTATGAATATACCTGCCAATACATCCCTACTTAATTTTAAATTATGGTTTCCAATTTCTGGAATATTGTAAGTTATAACTACTGCTCCCACAATTTCTGGGAACTGTAATGGCTGATCTCCTGTTCCTTTTAAATCATTCCACATTTTTTCCTTTACTGGAGTGTCGGATCTTCCAATATGAGTAAGTCCTTTCAAGAAATCCTTCTGTCCTTGTCCACTACCTCCTCCTTGGTATTCAATTTTTACATTTGGGTTTATTTTTTGATATTTTGCAATCCATGTCTTTATTTGGTTTTTAGGGAATGAAGCCCCGGTAGTTCTTAACTGAATTACTTTCTGAGTAGTTCCACTAGTAGTTTGGGTATTTCCTCCAGTAGTCTGGGTATTTCCTCCAGTGGTTTGAGTTTCTCCACCAGTAGTCTGGGTAGTGCCAGTGTCTGTACATCCACTTAGGGATACCATTGGAATTATTAAACATAATCCCAATATTATAGCAAGTATTCTTTTCAAGATTTCACCTATTATGTATTGTAAAATTTTATAGTTAATTATAGTATATATTCCTATAATACATCTAATTCTTAAGCATATAATAATATATAAAGTTTTCTATAATGAATAATACTTCTTAAAATATGAACTAAATTTTAATTATTTAATAATATATTTAAATTTATAACTATCTATATTAAAAATATTATTTAATCCCCCATTAAGTATTTTTCAGCTGATAAAAAGATTAATTCCATCTCAAAATTTCTTTAATTTATAGGATTTACTAACTTTGCTTATAAAAGGGCCTATTTTAATCTACTATGGCACCATAATAAATCCCAAAATAATAATTTAAAACAAAAAAATAAAGTGAATATAAAAAAAATATTAAAAAATTAATTATTATTACTCTTGATGAAATTTATCCAATGGAACAAACTCATCTTTATTCTTATTGTAATACTCTACTTCACCACTTTCTATCTTGAAATACCATCCATGAATAGAGAGATCTCCACTCTCCACTCTCTTTTTTACTCCAGGGTAAGTCATGAGGTTTTCAATCTGGAATTTTATTGAGGTCTTCTCTGTAAATTCTGCAAGTTTCTCTTTATCCTCTTTTCCAACCTCTTTTAGAGCATGCTCTTTTACTGGCTCTGCAACCTTCAACCACGTATTTACACCCATCATTTCTGGAGTATCTGGAATATCATCATAAAGGGCTGCACAAGCACCACATTGTGAGTGGCCACAAACTATAATATGTTCGACTTTCAATACTGAAACTGCATACTCTATTGCTGATGCAGTACTACTGTAATTTAAAACAGATTCATGTGGAGGTACAAAGTTCCCTATATTTCTTAAGACAAAGAGATCCCCAGGATCACTTTTTGTTATTATACTTGGGACAACTCTTGAGTCACTACATGTAATAAAGAGTACCTTTGGTTTCTGACCCTCTTCAGATAATTTACGAAATAGTTCTTTATTTTTTTCATAGTAATCATTTCTATATTCCATGTAATTTTTTATTAGAGTATCCATGTCCTTACCATCTACTTTTACAACATCTGATCCAGTCTGGGTAGTCTCACTAGTATTTTGGGCATTCTCTTCAGTACGAGTATTATTGGTCTCTATACATCCACTTAGGGATACCATTGGAATTGTTAAACATAATCCCAATACTATAGCAAGTATTCCCTTCAAGATCTCACCTATTATATATTGTAAAATTTTATAGCTAATTATAGTATATAGTCCTATAATACATCTAATTCTTAAGCATATAATAATATATAAAGTTTTCTATAGGAATAATATTATTTATGGTGAATAATATTTTTCAAGTTATTTAATAAATAAAAATAATATACCATAATAAAAATAATATATTTTATCAATAATTTAATTTTAATAAATAATAAAAAACTTTAAATTTTAATGATATAATATAAAAGGATATAGAAAATATAATCCAAAATAATAAACATTAATATATGAGGGATAATATGATATCCACCTTAAAAACAGTAGTATTAATGGCCCTTTTAACTGGATTACTCTATGGAGCCTGTTTATTGTTTAATATACCCCCATTAATTGCAATATTAATTGCATTAATACCCAATCTTATTGCCTATTTCTTCAGTGATAAAATAGTATTAATGAGTTATGGGGCAAAAATTATAGATGAAAGGGAAGCCCCCTCCCTACATAGAATCGTAGAAAGAGTAGCAATGAAAGCAGGGATTCCAAAACCAAAGATTGCCATAATGGAAACTCCAACACCAAATGCCTTTGCAACAGGTAGGGATCCAGAACATGCTGTGGTTGCAGTTACAACAGGTATAATGAACCTATTAACACCACAAGAACTTGAGGGAGTAATTGCCCATGAAATAAGCCATATAAAGCATAGGGATATATTGATTAGTTCTATTGTGGCCATAATTGCAGGGGCCATTGTTTATCTTGCTCACATGCTTCAGTGGGGGCTGTTCTTTGGGTTTGGTGGCGATAGTGAAGACAACTCCCTGGGAATACTTGGATCCCTTCTATTTATTATATTTGCCCCTATGGCTGCTACCATTATACAGTTTGCAATATCCAGGCAGAGGGAGTATTATGCGGATGAAGGGGGAGCAAAATATTCAAACCCTATTTATTTAGCAAATGCATTGGCTAAACTTGAAAAGGGAGTAAGTATTTATCCTATGGAAGGTGGAAACCCAGCAACTGAACACATGTTCATTGTAAATCCCTTTAAAGGGGAGAGCATATTAAAATTATTTTCAACACATCCCCCTACAGAGGAAAGAATAAAAAGACTCCTTAAAATGGCAAAAAACCCTAAGTATTTATCATAATTTCTTTAAGGCCTTAAAATAATATTATAATGCATAAAATAAAATATTGAAATTTAAAATAATTATTTATATATTTATTCTAATTCATTTAATAATTTTGATTTAATAATAGGGCAATATGTTATATCCACCTATTGATTAATTAATAAATAATACCAATATACTTTATACACTGTTATACAATGTTTATTTTCGAAAAGTATATATATACCTTTTTCCAAACTTAAAAACATAAATCTATGAGGTGATATTATGGCAGAACTTCCAGTTGCACCAATAGTAAGAATATTAAAAAATGCAGGTGCTGAAAGAGTAAGTGAAGAAGCAGCTAAGGTATTAGTTGAAGCATTAGAAGATATTGCAATGGATATTGCAAAAGAATCTGCAGAATTAGCAAAGCATGCTGGCAGAAAGACTGTTAAAGCCGATGATGTAAAAATGGCTTTGAAAATGTAAGTATAATATTCTAAATATTGTATAATACTATTTTTTTATTTTTTAGTCATTTATTCAATAACTCTTTTTGAGTATTCCTATTTTAATATCTTATAATTATATATATTTAAATATTTAAATAAATATAAAAATTAATTTAAAAATATTAAATTATAAAATAAATATTAAAAAAATAAATATTTATAAACATTAAATATAGAATTAAAAAAATAAAAATCCCTTAAAAGGGACATCTAAAATTCCTGCCTGCATATTTTGGATAACCAAGTTCTTCCTCAATTCTTATGAGTTGGTTGTATTTTGCAGTTCTCTCTCCCCTTGCAGGGGCTCCAGTTTTTATTTGACCTGTGTTTAATGCAACAGATAAATCAGATATTGTGGTATCCTCTGACTCCCCACTTCTATGGGATACTACAACTCCATATCCATTTCTAAATGCTAAATTTGCAGCATCTATGGATTCTGATAGTGTTCCTATCTGATTTACCTTTAATAAAAGGGCATTTGCAGAGCCCATTTTAATACCCTCTTTTAATCTCTCAGTGTTTGTTACAAATATGTCATCTCCCACTATCTGAATATTCTTTAATTCCTTAATAAGTTTTGCAAATCCTTCAAAATCCTCCTCATAAAGGGGATCCTCAATTGAAACTACATTGTATCTCTCAGTTATATCCTTATAAATGGATATTAACTCATCTGTGGAAACCTCCCTACCATTCAATAGATAACATTCTTTTTCTAAGTTATAGAACTCACTGGCTGCGCAGTCTATGGTAAATACTATTTTATCATCATATCCCGCTATTTTCACAGCATTCTCTAAGATATTTAAAGCCTCATCAATGCCTTTTACAGGAGGGGCAAATCCTCCCTCATCTCCAACATTTGTGGCATTTTTTCCATATTTATCCAATATAACCTTTTTTAAGGTATGGTATGTTTCAGTGCATATTCTTATGGCCTCAGATATGGAATCTGCACCTATTGGCATTATCATAAACTCTTGAAACTCTAACTCATTACCTGCATGAACTCCCCCATTTAAAACATTCATCATAGGCACTGGCATAATATAGGAATTACATCCCCCAACATATTTATAGAGAGGCAAAGATGCAGTATCTGCAGCAGCCTTTGCAACAGCCAATGAAACAGCAAGTATGGCATTGGCACCTAATTTACGCTTATTGGCTGTTGAATCCAATTCCTTCATTATTGTATCAATTTCCCTTTGCATACGTGAGTCATATCCTATTAACTCTGGTTTTATAATGGAGTTTATATTATCTACAGCCAATAGTACCCCCTTACCTCCAAATCTTATTTCTCCATCTCTAAGTTCAACAGCCTCATGAACTCCTGTTGAGGCTCCACTTGGAACTATGGCACTGCCATAACCTCCGCCTTCAGTTATAACCTCTACCTCCACTGTTGGGTTTCCCCTGGAATCTATTACCTCTCTTCCTAAGATATCCTTTATGTTGTAAGAACTATTGATATTTTTTAACAAGATACCACCTTATTATTTTATTTTTCAAAATATTATTATTAGTAAATTATTTATTATCAATATTTATATAATATTTTATTAATAGTTAATAAATATTTAATTAATATAAAAATTATTTATCTAATTATATCTTTATCATCTTGTGGTGACGTAATGTCTGAGAGTATTGAGAATTTTTTAGAAAAAATATATGTATTCTCTAAGGATAAAAATAGGCCCATAAAAACCACGGAATTAGCCAGATTATTAAATATAAAACCATCTGCAGTTACAAATATGGCTAAAAAACTTCATAAATTGGATTATGTTAATTATGAACCCTATGTTGGAATAATTCTTACTACAGAAGGAATTAAAAGGGCAAAGACTATATTGGATAAACATAGTACAATAAAAGTTTTTTTAATAGAGTGCTTAGGATTAAATAATAAAAAAGCAAATGAAGAGGCCTGTAAATTGGAGCATGCATTATCTGATGATACCCTCCAAAGATTAAAACATTTTATAGCAGAATATAAAGAGAATAAAAAATATAGGGATATTAAACCCCCAATATAGTTCTAAATAAATTTCTTAATCCTGGTGCAAGGCCCAATGCCATAATAGTAATTTTTAATATATTTTTTAGGTTTTTATCCTCTATCTCTTTATTTATAATATATAATACAGAAAGAACTACAGTTAATTTTAAAGGTATCATTACATAGGGTCCAAAGAGATCCATAAAAAACCTTGGTAAAGGATGCTGCTCCCAATATCCATAGACTCCAATGCCTATGGCTGTTGATGTGGCATCTATTAATTGAGATAGAATGGCGTATTTATCTATTGAATCTAACTTTAATTTATTTTTTAAATAATCTATTTTTTTAAAAATATATATTGTGGTGCTATATATTATGCTCAATATAATGAATACATAAAAAAATGCCTCAATATGCACTATATCTTTAATAAAAATAGTTAATAAATAGATTATAGGAATTATTGCCATTATTATTGCTAAAATATGATATTTTTCTTTTTTAAGTATTAAACCTGATAAAATAATATTAAAGATATAGTATATGCCCATCACAACTACAATTCCAGGAGTTACAGTAAAATAACTATGAGGTACATCCCCAGCATCAACAAGAGCCCTAATGAGAGAAATAAGAATTACATAAAAAATAGTAACTGTTGCAAATCTTTTATCTATTGATATGTTTAACATCCTACAGGATCTATAGAATATATAAACCATGAAAAACAACAGGATACCATAAGTGATTTCTTGAACATAGTTATATCCGGATCCCTTATTAATTGGTTCAATATAATGTTGATAGATAAAAACTTGAATTGTGTTTATTATATCCATTAAATCACCTAATAATATATTATTTATTATTTTTGATTTTTGATATATCTAAATACTATTTTTTATTGCATTTAATATTTATGTCATATTTAATTAAGTCTTAAAAAAATCATTATAATAAATAAAAAACATTAATTCCAAAGGAATCTAATAAAAA
>JAHEPY010000074.1 GCA_019561565.1 Methanothermococcus sp. SCGC AD-155-M21 | reverse complement strand
AGATGATAGAGGAGATTTGGCAGAAATATTGGGAATGGTAAGTCCATTTAAAGGGAACAATACAGTTAGAGCAGTATTTGTTGTAGATGATAAGGGAATAATAAGGGCCATGATATACTATCCACAGGAAGTAGGTAGAAACATAGATGAAGTTATAAGATTGGTTAAGGCACTTCAAACATCAGATGAAAAAGGAGTGGCAACTCCAGAAAATTGGCCTAATAATGAAATGTTAAAGGATAAGGTAATAATACCTCCAGCATCAACTGTGGAAGAGGCAGAGGAAAGGAAAAAGGCTGCTGAGAAGGGAGAAATTGAGTGCTATGATTGGTGGCTTTGCTATAAAAAATTAGAATAGATTATTTTTAATTTTTTCTTTTTTAATATAATTTTATTATAAACAATACCTTAAAAAATTAAAGGTATTAATTAAATTATCATACTACATGAGGCGATATTATGGATAAGAAAACATTGGAAAATTTAACTAAGGCCTATGTGGGTGAAAGTTTAGCAAGGAATAGATACACCTGTTTTGCAAAGATTGCTAAACAGGAAGGTTATGAAAAGATATCCGAGATTTTTTTATTGACTGCTGAGAATGAGAGGGAGCATGCTAAGTGGTTATATTATTTAGCAAACGAACTCAAGGAGAAATACAATTTAGAGGATAATGTATTGAACCTGGATGTTGAGGTACCTATTGTATTGGGAACTACTGCCGAAAACCTAAAATCTGCAATTGAAGGAGAGAATTTTGAAAACACTGAAATGTATCCAGAGTATGCTAAAATAGCCGAAGAGGAAGGATTTAAAGATATAGCAGATAGGTTGAGGGCTATTGCAGTGGCTGAAAAGCATCACGAAGAGAGGTTTAAAAAACTACTTGAGGCCTTAGATAACTTCTATAAAAAAGATGAGTCCGTAGAATGGGTTTGCATGAAATGTGGCTATGTTTATGAAAATAATGAACCCCCAAAGGAATGTCCATCCTGCAGTCACCCAACAAAATACTTTGAAATAAAATGTGAAGAATATTAAGATAGTATATAAAATAAAAATACCTGGAGGTAATATTATGAAAAATGCTTTTTTAGTATTCTCCTACTTGCACAAAGAAAAACCCAACATGCCCATAATGCTTCATACTCTACTATTTGCCAAGGAGATGAAGGATAAAGGGGATGAGGTTAAAATAATATTTGAGGGAGAGGGAGTTCAATGGGCAAAGGATTTATTAAATGAGGATCATCCACTATATAATCATGCTAAACCCCTACTTGAAAACATTGTAGTTTGTGAGGCATGTGCAAGTATGTTTAATGTACTTGAGGATATAAAGGATAAAATAACTGTTGAAAATATCCTATATGGACATATAAGTTTAAGGAAATATTTAGAGGAAGATTATCAAATTATAGAACTTTAAAATATAAATTAATTAAATTATTTATTAAATGCTACAATATATTTATAAATAAATTTTAAATTATTAGATTTTTTATATTATATTATATTAATTTATTTATATAAATAAATATATATAGGTGAAACTATGGTAGTACTTTCAAAGAGTTTCAATGAGGATATACCCAAGATGGTAATTGAAACTGGAAAGGACATCTTAGGTAAAGAGCATATAGATTCATTTCAGAGATGTTATCAATGTGGAACATGCACTGGTACCTGCCCCAGTGGGAGAATTACTCCATTTAAAACAAGGAAACTAATGAAAAAGATACTCTGCGGAATGGATGTTTTTCATGAAGAGGACATGTGGATGTGTACCACCTGCTACGAATGTTATGAAAAGTGTCCAAGGAATGTTAAAATAACTGATGTAATAAAGGCTGCAAGAAATGTGGCATGTAAAATGGGGGCAATATCTGAACCCCATAGAAAAACAGCATTGTATGTATTTTTGACAGGACATGCAGTGCCTGTTAATGATGAAACAAAAAAAGTTAGAAAAAACATTGGATTAACAGAAATTCCCCCTACAACTCACAAATATCCTGAAGTACTTGAGGATCTAAGGGGAATTATGGCAGATTTGGATCTATGTAATAAAGTAGGTATATGTCCAACAACCAAGGTGCTGAAGGAAATTAAACCAGTAAAATGGGAGGAGATGAGCGAATAATCACTTATAAATTAATAAATTTTAATTTTAATAAAAATGAATCCTTATTTAATATAGGTTATTAAAAAATAAATAAAGTGATATTATGGCAATTAAAATAAAGGATGATATATATTGGATTTGCCTCAATAATATAAACTATGCCATCTTTAATGGCAAATTGTATATTAATTAATCCTACAACTCTTAATTCCTTAGATAGTTTTGTGGTATATTCCACAATTTTATCAATAATCTCCTTTGAAAGATTTTGAGGGGGTAATACACAGGCACTATCTCCACTATGCACCCCTGCTTCCTCTATATGCTCCATAATGCCCCCAATAAATACATCCTCCCCATCACAAACTGCATCCACATCTACCTCAATGGCATCCTCCAAGAACTTATCAATTAAAATAGGATGTTCAGGGGAAACCTTTACAGCCTCTTTCATATAGTCCTTTAATTCCTCCTCACTATATACAATTTCCATGGCCCTTCCTCCTAAAACATAAGAGGGCCTAACAAGTATAGGATAGCCTCCTATTTCTTGGACAACATTTAGGGCATCCTTCTCATTATACACAGTGGCCCCCTTGGCTTGGGGGATATTCAAGGCCTTCAATATTTTTGAGAACTCCTCCCTATCCTCAGCCAGATGTATAGATTGAGGGGAGGTTCCAAGAATCTTTACTCCAGCATTGTATAGGGGCATTGCTAAATTTATGGCAGTCTGTCCCCCAAACTGAACTATAACTCCTAAAATATCCCCATTTTTACTTTCATGTTCAATAATATTCATTATTTCCTCAAAAATTAGGGGTTCAAAGTAAAGTTTATCTGAGGTATCATAATCTGTAGATACTGTTTCAGGATTGTTGTTTATTATTATGGCCTCAATATCTGTATCCTTTAAAGTCATTATTGCATGAACTGTGGAGTAATCAAATTCTACACCCTGCCCTATTCTTATGGGACCAGAACCTAAGATTATTATTTTTTTTCTATCTGAGGGATTACTTTCATTTTGCTCCCCTTCATAAAATATATTCTCATAACAGGAATAGAAATAAGGGGTTTTTGCCTCGAATTCGGCAGCACAGGTATCCACCATTTTATATAGTGGAGTAATACCTAATTCCTTTTTTAATGCCCTAATTTCCATTTCATCTTTATTTAATAAATTGGATAATTGAACATCTGAAAAACCGAGCATCTTGCATTCAAGTAGTAACTCTTTAAGTTTTTCCCTTTCCATTATTCCCATAATTTTCACCTATAAAATTATTGTAATTAAGTAAAATAATGTCTTAAACCGATATTCCTAAGAACTCTAAAAAAATATTATAGATATTATTAATCTTTTAAAGTTAATTTTTTCTTAAATCTTTTATATTCAAAGGGAATAGTACCCTAATATTGCTATAACCCTATGTGGCAATGCCCTTCTATAATTTAAAGGTTTTCCCCCATCCAAATTAGGGATTAAATCTTTATGGTCCTTTGTTTCATCTTCTTTTTTCTGTAGGATGTTTTATTATTTTATAAACTCCTTTTCTTTCTATTTATTTTTATTAATTTTTTAATTATTATTTTATTTTTATTAATTATTGTATTTTTTATTTTTTTATTAATTTTATTTTTACGCCCTATACATTAAAATATCCCTTATATTAAATCAGATAAAGCCTCTAACTTCTTCTTCATATCCACTATTCCCTTTATTTTTTCAATAAAGAACTCATGTATGCCTGTCATTTCACATATCTCTGAAACAGTCCATCCCCTATCAAGAGCCTCAGCAATCACAAAAATTCTCTCATCAGTTGGATTTTTTAATATATCATTAATTTCCTCATTAGTGTAATCCTTATGTTTTCCATCACCAATTAACCCATATCTTCCAATATCTAAACTTCTAATAGCCTTTTGAAGAGCCTCTTCAAAGGTCCTACCTATGGCCATTACCTCTCCAGTGGATTTCATAGTAGTTCCTAAATGCCTATCAACAGTTCTAAACTTATCAAAGGGCCATCTTGGTATCTTTACCACAACATAATCCAAAGTGGGCTCAAATACTGCAGGGGTTTCCTTTGTTACATCATTTCTAATCTCATCAAGGGCCATTCCAATGGCTATTTTAGCGGCTATTTTAGCAATAGGATAGCCTGTTGCTTTACTTGCAAGGGCAGAACTTCTACTAACCCTTGGATTTACCTCAATAACTCGATATTCCTTCATGCCCTTATCTACTGCAAATTGAATATTGCATCCTCCCTCAAGGGATAGATACCTTATAACATTTAAGGCAGCATCTCTAAGTATTTGATGCATTTCATCACTTAGGGTCTGAGCCGGGGCTGTAACTATACTTTCTCCAGTGTGTATGCCCATGGGATCAATATTTTCCATATTACATACTATAATACAGTTGTTTTTACTATCCCTCATTACCTCATACTCATACTCCTTCCATCCAAGGACACTTTCATCTATTAAAACTTGATTTATAATGGAATAATTAAGACCCTTTTCTACAATACTTTTTAAATCCTCCTCATTGTAGGCAATACCACCACCTGTCCCTCCTAAGGTAAATGCAGGTCTCACAATTACAGGATATCCTATCTCCTCTACAGCCTTAAGTGCTTCTCCAATTGAATTTACTGCATAGGATTTTGTTACAGGCTCCCCTATTCTTTCCATGGCATCATTAAATAGTTTTCTATCTTCACAGGTTTCTATTACCTCCACATTTGAACCAAGTAATTCCACATCATACTTCTCCAAAATACCCATACTATGTAAATCCATGGCAAGATTTAATCCACTCTGTCCCCCCATTGTTGGAAGTATGGCATCTGGCCTTTCCCTCTCTATGATCTTTTCCACAATTTTGGCATCAAGGGGTTCAAGATAAACCTTATCTGCAATATCAGTATCAGTTTGAATTGTTGCAGGATTGGAATTCACTAAAATAGTATATATTCCCTCTTCCCTTAAGGATTTACACGCTTGAGAGCCTGAAAAATCAAATTCTGCTGCCTGGCCTATTATAATGGGACCAGAGCCCAGTATCATTACCTTTTGAATATCCTCTCTCTTCAAAATTCCACCTGTTGCTTTATTTTGTATTTTTATTTTGTATTTAGATATTTTAAATTTATAAATTGTTAATAATTCATTAATATGTTAATAATCCTTTACCATTTCCACTAACTTTTTAGCAGCATCCTCCATGGATTTTTCAAAGGGAATATTATTTTCAATTAATATTTCCCTCCCTTCCTTCTCATTGGTGCCCATCATTCTAACTGAGAACTTTACCTTGGGATGCCTTTTTAGGGCCTCAACAATACCCTTTGCAACCTCATCACATCTGGTAATTCCTGCCAATATGTTTATAAATATACCATCTACATTCTTATTTTCGAGGATCTTCTCAATGGCCTTTCTAACAACCCTTTCATCGGCACCTCCCCCAATATCTAAAAAACATGCAGGATCGCCACCATATTCCTTTACTATATCCATACTTGCAAGGGTAAGGCCAGCACCATTGCCAATTACCCCAATATTACCATTAAGTTTCACATAGGCAAATTCAAAATTATTTCTCCTATCAAATTCCTCAAATTTACTGTAATCATGCCTATGGTGGGCATCATCATCTACATTTAATACTCCATCTGCTGCTAATACTCTTCCATCCTCGGTAATTACAAGGGGATTTATTTCCACAAGGATACCATCCATTTCTTTAAATACCTTGTATAATTTATATATGATATCCGCAACCTTAGGTATTTCCTTAGAGGGAATGTTTATTTTCTTTAACATATTTCTGGCAAGATAGGGCAAAAATTCCTTTTGGGGATCCATATAGTATTTTACTATCTTTTCAGGATTTTTCTGGGCTACCTCTTCAATATCCACTCCACCTTCTGTTGAAAATAATATTAATGGTTTTTTTTCTTTTCTGTCAATTACAATACCTAAATAATATTCTTTTTTTATGGGAAGTTTTTCCTCAACAAGAACCTTCTCTACTTTTTCTCCCTTTATTTCCTTGTTTAATAACTCCTTAATTTTTTCAGTGGTTTCCTCCAAAGTATTGGCAAATAATATTCCACCTGATTTGCCCCTTCCCCCTACTAAAACCTGGGCCTTTATTACAACAGGTTTTTTTATCTCTTTAATTTCTCCCGATGTTACATATCCCTCTGAAATAGGTATCCCATAACTTTTAAATATATTTTTTGCCTCATACTCATGTAACTTCACAGTTCCACCTTTATTTTTCTATGAAAATTTTAATTTATTTTTTTAATTTATTTTAATTTTAAATTTATCAGGCAATGTTTAATTTTATGTTAAATTTATATCTGATAAATATATAATATCCAACAAATATATATATTTAGTAATATATAAAAATTCCTTATAAAATCAATTAAAATTATAAAATTTAAGATTATAAAAATAAAACTATAATTAAAATTATAAAAAAATAAAATTATTATTTATAAAGCTATTAAAAAAATTAATAAAAAATCAATTAAATAGAAAATAAAAAAAATTAATTATATTGTAAAATCTATATAGTTTAAAAATTTTTCACAATATATACATCTTATTTTTAAAGGATTTTTTTCCTCAACTTTAAATTTGCCTGTTGTATTTTCAATGTTTGTTATACAATTTGGATTGGTGCATTTTATTATACCCACAATGGTTTCAGGTATTTCCACTTTAAATTTTTTAACAACCTTTCCCTCTTTTATTATATTTATTGTGGCACTTGGGGAAATAAGGCTTATTTTATTTACATCATATTCTGAGAGTTCAACTCCCTCTATCTTTAAAATATCCTTTTTTTTATTTTTTTTAGAAAATACATTCATGGCTATGGTTATGGGAGTATCCTCATATTTTATATTTAATACATTATAGACACTTAGGGCTTTTCCTTTAGAAATATGGTCAATTACAGTTCCATTTTCAATTGGTTTTACCCTTAAACTTTTTTTCATAACCTATCCCATTATATATATTTTAAAGAATTATATAATTTAAAATATTTTTAATACTTTAATAACTTATCACTAAATGTTATAAATTTATGTATTTAATTATTTTAGGGAATTCCATACTGATTCAAAATATCTTTTCATCTTTTTTATAGTATGTTTGTCCCTAATAACCACACTTGACTCTCTATTTTGGAAGAGGGCTTTATCTGTCCAATTGTGGCTACCAACAATTAAAATATCCTTGTCTATAATTATAAGTTTATTATGTATTCTTCTATCGTCGGCTAACTTTATAGGTATCTTTTCACTACCTAATATATTTTTTACTTCCTTATTTGAATCAATATCTTTATCCAATATTATTCTGATAAACACCCCCCTTTTCCTGGCTCTTATAAGTTCATTTAATAGTTCTTCTGTTTTTTTACATCTATACATGGAAAACATGATAATATCAATTTCTCTCTCCGCAGAGGATATTGCATTTAATACATGATAATAATATTTTTCATCATTTAATATGCTTATCCTATTTTTGTCAATGGAATCTTCCTCAGGGACATCAACATTGGTATTATGAATAATATCATTATACAATATTTTAAGTTTTTTTAATATTATATAATTACTTAATAATATGAAAATTAATAACAATAGAACAACTCCAATAAATACCGTATTCTCTAGAATCAAGGCCATAGTAACACCAATTGTTTATATAGTAAATAAATTAATATATTTAATAAGAGTTAAATAATATAAATTTAAATAAATAGATTTAAATAAATTTAATTACTTTTAAATTTTAAATATTTTTAAATAATATATTAACTATCTTAATTTTATATATTAGGTATATACCTTATACATTAATACCCTATGGTTTAAATTTAACTTAAATAATATAATATGGTGATGGGAAATATATGGATGTATTACTTATGGCCGGTGGAAAGGGCATCAGATTAAACTTAGATATTGAAAAGCCATTATTACCCATTTTAAAAAAACCCATGATAGACTATGTTATGGAATCCCTTTTAAATTCCAAGATAAATAATATATATGTTGCAGTTTCTAAAAATACCCAAAAGACCAAGTGTTATTTGTATAATAAATATATAGAACATATAAAGAATAATAAAATAAAATTACTTGAGACAGAAGGTTTAGGTTATATAAATGATTTAAACCAATGTATGAAATATTTTTCAGAGCCTTTTATGGTATTGTGCTGTGATATTCCTTTAATAACTCCCAAAATAATAAATAATGTTATAGAGGAATACCATAGATTAAAATCCAATTTTAATAACTTGGAATCACTCTGCGTAGTGGTTAAAAAAGAGGATTACTTGGGAAATCCCAGTGTTGTAATGGATAAATATATTCCCCAGGGTATAAATATTTTATCTCCAAAACATGGAGAGCAGGTTGAAAAATTATATATTATAGGAGAACCCATATTAAATGTAAATACCTTAGAAGAAAAAAATATTGTTGAGAAGATAATTATTAAAAATTATTATAATAATAGTAATATATAAGGTGAAATTTATGGAAAAATCCATTAAAATATCATTCAGGGAGTTAAGTGGAAAATCCATTGTAGGTAATATGGGTGGTATAATAGGAACAGTAACTGATGTGGTCTTTGATGAGAACACTGGTAAAATATTATCCTTGGATATAGAGCCTTCAGAACAAAGTCCAATACCTCCATCAGAGGACTGTTATAGATTAATACCCTATAGGATAGTTTTAGCCATAAAGGATGTGGTGATCATAGATGAATCCAAAATTAACACTATTAAAATAATAGATAGAAATGCTAAATAAAACTAAAATTATATAATTTTATTTTTTCATGTTATTTTTTATAACCCCTAAAAATCTATTTAATGTCTTTTTTAAAGATCTCAATCCCTCTTTATCTTCCATAATTCCTTCTTTTCCCTTATCCTTTGACCAAAAGGTAGCACCTAAGTTTGCTCCAAAGGAGCCCCCTCCCACTGGAATCATTTCATTTATCATATAAAAATCATGGATTGTTCTTAAACCTATCTCCTGCCCCCCATTTCTATCTCCACCTATAGATATTCCCATACCTACTTTATTCTTTAAAATTTTTGGATCCTTGGCCACTAAGGCCCTACATCTGTCCATTAAGGTTTTTAATTGTCCAGTTATATTTCCCTGATACATAGGGCTTCCAATTATTATGCCGTCAGCCCATATTAAATTATCATAGACCTCATTTAAATCATCCTTATGGATACATCCCTCTTTTTTTCTAATACAGTAATCACAGTGCATGCAGAATTTTATTTCTTTCCTAGCCACGGAAAAATACCTAACTTCGCAATCTCTCTCCTTTAAATACTCTAAGGCATAATTAACTCCATAATGGGTTCCCTGTAATCTTGGACTACCACTTATACCAAAAATTTTCATAGATATCCCACTAATATATTTAATAAATATTAAAATTAAAAAATAAATTGAATTAAAATAATTATTAAAAAATATAATAAATTAAATAAATATAAAATAAAGCATTTAATAAGGATTTAAAAGTTTATTCGTTCTTTTTTATTACACACTTATTAGATAACTTTATTACTAAATCCTCCACATCCTTAATTGGAAAATCAGCATCAGTCATTAATTTTACCAATTCTCCAGCCTCAATTTCTCCACATGGCAATGATACCCCACAGGGCAAGGCTCCAGCTAATTCAACTTTACTTTTTATGGGGAATACATCCTTATCCTTAAAGTATTCTGCTAATTTTAACTTAAAATCTTGTATATCTCTTAATGCTTCATACAACGGATGATTTGTTGTTATCATAACTATCCCTCCCTGTTATTTTAATAGGAATTTTTTAATTATTTCCCTATTTATTTTATATTTATTATAAAATATATAACCTTTATAATTTAATATTTTTAATATATTATATTTATTTTTTTATATTTTATTTTCTTAGGATTGCTCATATGTGTTAAATTTATAGTATATATTAAAATTAAGAATAAAAATAAGGAATTAATCCATCTGGGCTAATTTTTTCCCAAATTCATAGCATTTAGATAGATGTTCCTCCTTTGGAACAAACTTACATGTTAAACATTCATCCTCTATGATTTTAAAGTTTAATTTTTCAAAGGTTTTTTTAATAATACCTGTGGCCATTTCCATCCATCCGTAGGATCCAAATGCAACACCTATTTTATTACCTGATGGCTTTAATCCTTCCATATATGCTAAAAACATGGCCACTGTATGGTATATATTGGAATTCAATGTTGGGGATCCTACTATTACATACTTAGCATCTAAAATATCCTTCATAATTTTATTCATTGGAGTTTTTGAAGTATTATATATCCTAACTTCAACGCCCTCCTTTAATAAACCATTACCTATATTGTAGGCCATCTTTTTAGTGGAGTTGTACATAGAATCATAGACAATTACAGCCTTATTTTTATACTCATCTGAGGACCATTCTAAGTACTTTTCTATAGTATCTTTTATATGATCTCTCCATATTACACCATGGGAGGGGCATATGTATTCAATATCTAAGTTTTTTAAGGCCCCTATGGTTCCAGGAACTAACATTCTATAGGGTAAGAGTATATTTGCAAAGTATTCTTTGGTATCTTCATAGAGCACTTCTAATTCTTCAATTTGATAATCAAATCTTTCAGAAGATGCCACATGCTGGCCAAAGGCATCATTGGAGAAAAGTATTTTATCCTCAATAGAATAGGTTACCATATTATCTGGCCAGTGTAGCATGGGGGTTTTTATGAATTTTAAGGTTCTCTTACCAATATTTATCTCATGGTTACTATCTACAATAACATATTCCCAACCATCAGTATTGTATTGAAGTTCAAGAAACTCTTTACACTTTTCATTTGTAATAATAGTTGCATTGGTATATTTTATTAGTTTCTCCAGGCATCCACTATGGTCCTTTTCAGTATGGTTTATTATTATATAATCAATTTCCTCAGGTTTAATCATTGCAGATTTAAGGCCTATTAATAAATCATCAAACATATATTCCTTGGCACAATCTATTAATACATTTTTTTCATCCTTTATTAAATAGGAGTTGTAGGTACTTCCATTTGGGGTTCCATAACCATGAAATTCTCTAATTTCCCAATCTATTGNACCAATCCAATATATATCATCCTTTATTTTAATTGCCATAATATCACTTTATTTATTTTTTAATAACCTATATTAAATAAGGATTCATTTTTATTAAAATTAAAATTTATTAATTTATAAGTGATTATTCGCTCATCTCC
>JAHEPY010000073.1 GCA_019561565.1 Methanothermococcus sp. SCGC AD-155-M21 | reverse complement strand
TCATACTTTGCTATGATGTCCCCTGCAATACAACCTATGTTGTATTTATCTTTTATATAAAAAATTTTAACAAAAGGTGGTGATATTATGGTAAAGATTTTTAGAATAACAGGAAAAATACTTGGTAAAGATGAGGTAATGGTATTTACAAAGGAGTGCAGGGCTTTAAAAGAAGAGGATGCCTTGGAATACATATATTCTGACTTAGGAAGCAAACATCATGTAAAGAGGACCCTTATTAAAATTGAAGAAATTAAGGAAATAACAAAGGATGAAGTTACTGATCAAGTGATTCAAAAAATAATGGAGATGTAATTTTTTTTAATTTATTTTAATTTTATTTATTTTTTTAAGGTTTTAATTGTATATATATCTATTTTTTTTAAAAACTTTATAATATTTTTTAAAGGATAGGGTTTTTATAATTTATAATATTTTTTTATAAAAGGTTTTAAGATGATGATTAATTTATTTTTAATATTTTTCAATAAAAATTTATATAATATTTAGTATACTATTAATAATTAAAAATAAATATAAAAAATAATAAAAATAAATAAAAATAGTTTAAAACATTATGTGCTCAACTATAATAATATTGATTTTAATTTAATTAAACCTTTGATGTGGCGGTAGAATGAAAAAACATGAGTTTATTAAAGGGATAAAAAAAAGAATAAATAAATTATTACCAATACTTAAACGAAATAATAAGTTGAAAGACAATAAAAATGATCTTTTTGTTCATTATAATAGCAAGACAAATACAACAATAAAATTTATTACTTATGACGATAAAAACAAATATGACTCAATAGTTAATTACATAAAAAAACAAGAAAAAATAGCATCTAAATTCTCAGAGAAATTCTTAGAGGAAAATTTGATTTCATTATTACATAATATAATCTCTGGTAAGAATATAGATGATGAAATTGAGAATTTTTATCAAATTTTAGTTTCTTCTAAAAACCAATATTTTATTCTTTCTGAAATTGAAAATATTAAAATCTTCGATAATGAAACATTCGTATTGGTTGATAGTACAATAAAGATATTACAGGAGGAAGATATTCCTTTTAATAAAGGTACATTTCAAGGTTTAGAAGAAGATAAATATTTTGAACTAGTTGGAAAACCCTGTATTTTTACTCGTGTTGAAGCAGGTGATAATGGAAAAGCAATAGATTTGGCTCTTCATAATTTTACCATTTCTTTTAATTTACTCAGATTGCATATACCCAGTTTCAAACCATCTTTGAAAGGAACACTTATTTCTGGAAAACAGCGTTTATTACCTCATAATAAAACAGAAAATTCAACATTGCTCTATACTCAAACAGAAATTTCAATATTGAGCTATAATCAAACAAAAAATTCAATATCTTTTTATCACCCAGGAACTGTAGGTTTACCTTTGAATATGGCATTTTTGAATAAAGAACTATATGAAATAATTAAATCAACCGGTATAGATTCGTTAACTGTTAGTAATAAAATAACAAAAATTGTTAAGGAATGTCTTTAT
>JAHEPY010000072.1 GCA_019561565.1 Methanothermococcus sp. SCGC AD-155-M21 | reverse complement strand
TACAAACATTAAATTTTAAAAGTATATATTTATTAATTTAAATATATAGTTTCTGTTATATGTTGTATTTATTATATGTTTATTGCTATAATATTTTTTATAATTATTTATTTTATTGTTATTATTATCAATGTTATATATTAAATTAGATAATTATTAATATAGATTATTTAAAATTATATTCCATAATTAATTTTAATTGGTGATGATATGGTAAGATGGACAGCCTATAAAATTAAACCAGAAGAATTTTTGGAAAATGAAGTGGTTGATAAATATATTATTATTGATGGTAAAAAAATACATAGAGTTAGAATATTGGGAGAAGTAAAAAATATACTGACATCTTCCATACTATCCTTTGAATTGGATAGTGGTATAATAATCAAAGATTTTGATAAAAAGGGAGAATCCATAAAGGAAAATGATTTCATAGATGTAATAGGAAGGGTTAATAATTACAATAACTCAAAATACATCGCTTTGGAGTTGTACGTAAAAAGAAATGATAATAGAGAAAAATGGAAAGAACTAAGGGATCTTGAAATTGAAAAGACAAGAAAGTATATGGAGGATGAGGACCAGATTTCACAACAACAGTATAATGAAAATTATGAGGGAGAGGTTATCTCTGACGATATACTTGAGGATATATATGGGGATAAGGAAGAGAATAAGGATATGATTCTAAGGAATATAGATGAAAAGGGCGAAGTATCCTATGAAGAATTATTAGAAATAAGTAAAATAGATGAAAAAGAACTTGATAAAATCTTAGATGAATTATTAGATGATGGAGAGATATATGAACCTAAAACTGGAGTTTATAGGGTATTATAGAGTTTATAGAATATTATAATATATTATAATATATTACATATTCTTTGATTATATATTTTTTTTATATTATAAAATTAAAAAATAAATTAAAAAAATAATAAAATAAAAATTTAAAATTATCATTTAAAAGAGATATATAAAAACCTGTGATATATATGGACAAAAAACATCTAATAATAGGAGGAGTAATTGTATTATTAATAATGGCATTACTTATTCCAATAACTATGGTTGCAGCATATCTACTGATGCCAGATTTAAGTATTGAAGAGGGAAATATTGCAATGATTTCTATTAATGAACCATTACAATTGAATACTGGGCCCACTGGTCCATTTGATACTAAGGAACTTAGTGTTAGGGATTATATTGATGCATTAGATATGGCAGAAAAGGATCCAAACATTAAAGCAATAATTTTGAAAATAAACTGTCCCGGTGGGGAGGTTATAGCAAGTGAAAAACTTGCCAGAAAGGTTAAAGAGGCCTCTAAAAAGAAACCTGTAGTGGCCTATGTTGAAACCATAGGGGCATCTGGGGGTTATATGATAATAGCACCTGCTAACTACATTGTGGCTGAAAAGCATTCCCTTGTTGGAAGTATAGGGGTTAGAATGGATATGTTACAATACTACGATCTTATGGATAAACTTGGAATCAATGCAACAGTAATAAAGGCTGGGAAATATAAAGATATTGGATCACCCTATAGGCCAATAACAAGGGAAGAGAGGGAGTGTTTGGAAAATATGGTAGATGAAATTTATATGGATTTTGTTAAATGGGTAGCAGAGAATAGAAACATGTCCGTAAATAAAACATTGGAAATTGCAGATGGTAAAATATACTCAGGGAATGATGCTAAAAAAGTTGGCCTTGTTGATTATGTGGGATCTGAGGAGGATGCTATAAATATAACTATGGAAATTGCCAATATATCCAATCCAGAAATTGTGGAATATACTCCTTTAAAATTAGAGGGATTTTTTAGCCTTCTATCAAATATGATATATAACTTGGGATATGGCATAGGGACAGGAATTAGTGAAAATAGTAAAAATATAGGGGTATTTAACTATTAGTTTTTTTTAACTAAATATATTTTAACTAAATATTTTTTTTAATAATAATTATAAAAATATTTATTAATATACCATAAATCCTATTTTAAAATAAATTCCAAAAGCATTTACCTAATCGAGGGGATATGTGTGAAATTTGCAGAGGCCCTAATTAATTTTCTATTAAAAAAAAACATAAAAACAATATTCTCCTATCCTGGGGAGCAGATTATGGAATTATACAAAGAATTAAATGCCCCTCCCATAAAAAATATCTTAGTTAGACATGAACAGGGAGCCGCACACATGGCCGATGGATATGGTAGAATTACAAACTATATTGGAGTATGCTTGGCAACAGGAGGGCCTGGAATTACAAATTTAATCACAGGAATAGGTACTGCCTATAAGGACTCTTCATCAGTTTTGGCAATTACTGGAAGATGTGAAAGAAAATATATGAATAAAAATTACTTCCAAGAAATAAAAATGGATTTTTTAAATATATATAAAGGATATTTCATGGATAAACCTAACGTGGATAATTTAGAGGATATATTCCATGACTGTTTATATAGTAAAAAACCCATCTCTTTGAATATTCCTCAGGATATTCTCAAATCAAAGATAGTAGATTCATTTAATAAATATAGTGAATATAAGGAATATAATAACCCTAATAAATATGGACATAAAAATGCAGGTAATAATAAGTATAATGAAAACAGTGAAACTATAAAGGATAATATAAGGGAAAGTATAAAAAAAATTAAGGATAAATTATATAACATAGGCAATGTTAAAAAACCATTAATACTTATAGGTCAGGGTATATATGGTATCCTACCCTATAGGGATATGGTTAAAATAAATAATATATTAAAGGAATTAGATATTCCAATAGTAACCACATTCCCTGCAAGGGGGGTTATAAATGAAAATTATAAAAACTCCTTAGGATTAGTTGGAAGAAGGGGAACAATTATTGGAAATAATTACCTCTTAGAAAGTGATATAGTAATATCCATTGGAGCAAGTTTATCCTATAATACCCTACCTGATAGTATAAGGGAATGTATTTTAAAAAAAATAATGCCTATAAACATTGAGGGCAAAATAAATTCATTGGAGGATATAAAATATATCTTTGAAGAAATAAATAATTTAAAAGTATTAAACATAAATAATAAATCTAATATAGGGGGTAATTCCTTAAACAATAAAAGTAATATTAATAATAATGTTAAAAATAATATTATGCAAAAATTAGGAGATTATTCTTCAAAAATAAAGGAAATGCTGGATAATTTGCCAGAGGATGGAATAATTACCACAGATGCAGGAAATCACACTGTCTTTGTATCATTATTAAAAAAATGTATAATCCCAAGAAATATAATATCTTCCCATGGTATGGGTACAATGGGCTTTGGAATTCCTGCTTCAATTGGCGTTAAGTTTGGATGTTTGGATTATAATATAAATAGGGAAGTTATCTCCATAAGTGGCGATGGAGGATTTCAGATGAATCTACAGGAGTTGGCCACAATAGAGGAGAATAATTTAAAGATTCTAATGATAGTAATGAAAAATAATAGCCTTAATATATTTGGGCGTATTAAAAATCCAAACTTTAATAAAATATCTGAGGCCTATGGTATTGATAATGTTTATATTGAGGATGTTTATGATATTGGGCAAAATATAAAGTACTATTTAAAGAACAATAAACCCTATCTTATGGTTATAGAGTGTGAAAATGAAAAATTACCTAAACCCCCAATAATTTAAAAAATATAAAATAATTTAAAAAAATAAATAAAAATAATAAAAGGAGGAAATAAAATGGAGGAATTATTTAAATTACTTACAAATGATATACATTTTAATGTAACGGAGTTAAGTAGCAAAACATGGAATAAAAATTGGAAGGTTCCTGAGGGACTTATATCCATAGTGGGATTGGAGGATGGAAAACGCCCAGTCTTTTACTATGGAATTGTTGATGATTATAAGGAGGATTATCTATTGAATAAGGGAGTTTCTGAAAATAATAATAAATTTGTAAATGCTAGGATGTATTTTAAATTTGATAGAAATGATGTTATGGCAAAGGAAAGGTATGTTGTGGCCAATGGGTTTAATGGACTTTTACTTTGTATAAAAATTGATAAGGATAAATTTACAAAGACCTTTGAAAAAATACTCTTAGAAAAGTATAACAAAGGAGAGGAGCATATTGTAGAGGTATTGGATAAAATGATGGATAGAAATATGTTTGACTCTGTGGAGGAAAGTGTTAGATATATAACAAATAGGGATTACAACTGGCTAATAGGTAGATTAAAATATAAGGCTGGGCTTTTTAACTATTCTGGACAGGGATATTGGCTACTACCTTTAAAAACAAACATGAAAATTACTAAGGGATTTAAATTAACAGATGATGAGATTATTGTAGATTTGGAGAATACTGAACTATTTAAAAATTACCTAATATATGTGGATATTAAAGATGGAGTAATCAAATACAACAAAGACAGGTTATGCAAAAGTGGCTTTTCACTTGTTGATGAAATTAGAAAGCAGATGAGCGATGATACCTGTCCCTGGTGTGGAGAAAAGTTAAGGTTGGTTAAAACTAAAAGAGGAGAGTTCTTAGGTTGTTCCAATTATCCTGATTGTTTGTATAGGAGGTTTTTAAAAAATAATAATAAAAAATAATTATAGTGTGGAACATAATACTTTGAACTATAGTTATTAGAACTTCCAAAAAATTATATGATCTATATCATTTGCAAGTAATTAGTATAGATTCTTAGATGATGAGTTCAGAGAATTATGTTTTTGACTATAATAATTAAAAAATAATACAGTATTAATAAAGGGAAATACTTTAAGTCCCTACCTTAGACTAATATAACTTTCATAATGCATTCTGTCAAAGGATCCTGCCTGCCCTTCCAGTGCTTAGGAGTACAAGGGAGTAATGAAGGGAGTTTTACCCTTAATGTTTTTACTCTCCCTTAAGTATTTTATTAAGTATTTTAGAATCTTAAGACTTTTCTATTTTATTTTAATTTTTCTTTATTTTTTTATTTTATTTATTTTTTAATTTTTTTAATTATTCTTTTAAATTAAGGTTTTTTATTTATTATAAATGATTTTATTCATAACTATTATACATAAGAGGAAAAGTGTATGGCTATAAATAAAAAATAATAAAAATTTTCACTGTCGATGTTTATTATCTATAATCCATTTATATTCTAAGTTATCTTTATCCGCCTTCATTATCTAATATATAACCTATTCCCTGACCAAAACTAATTCCTCCATCGCCATTGGGTAGTTTATTGGAATATAAAAATTTAAATCCTTCTTTTTCAATATTTTCCCTTATTCTTTCTGATATAATTTTATTGTAGGAAACTCCTCCAGTTAATCCAATGTATTCAAAATCCTCCTTTTTTCCAAATTTTAAGGCCAGAGAGGATAAACCTTCGGCTATATACAAATGAACATATAATGCTATAAACTCCCTACTATATCCCTCTAAAAGCATATTGTAAGCAGAATATACTAAATCTGTTGTATTAATTATATTATTTTTTATTTTTATATCATCTTGGGCTATTTCCAAACATTTATTATACTCCCTATAATCATGATACTTTTTAAAATTCTCTGAGATACTTTCCAATCTAATGGCTGGCTCTCCATCATAGGTTTTTATATTGCAGATATTTAGCATACTGGATATGGAATCAAGTATTCTCCCGCAGGAGGTAGTTTTACTAACATTTATTTTTTTATCAAGTTGGAATAGTATTAGATTTAAAGTTTTTTCATCAAAAAAGTTGTATCCACTAATAAATTCAATTAATTCTTCCCTACTTAATTTTTTGTATAATATGGATAGTAGCATTCTAAGAGGATATTTTGTAGATAGGTCTCCCCCTGGCATATACTGTTCTGCTAAATGGCCTATTCTATCCATTTTATTATTGGAATACCTTAAGATTTCGCCCCCCCATATATTGCCATCCTCTCCATACCCTACCCCATCTAAGGTAATAATTATGGAGTTTTGGAATATATCATTATCCCCCAAAAGGGAAAACCCATGGGCCTTGTGATGTTGAATAGGATATAGATCTGCCTCAAATCTCTCGGCAAGGTCCTTGGCTAAATTTGTAGAGTTATAACTTGGATGTAAATCACATACAATGGCATCTATCCTATTACTATTAGTAATTCTTAAAATCTCCAAAAAGGCCCATTGTTGTTGTGGAAAAAAATGAAAATTATAAAGATTATATTTCAGAGTATGTATCCAATTTAAATACAATTGGGGTAATGCTTCCCTACTCTGGAATGCATCATTTACTTTTAGAGGGTAATAATACTATTGCATACATTATGACCTCTGCAAATCTTCCAGGTTATCCCATGGCAATAAAGAATAGGGACATACTATCCAAATTAAAGAATATTGCAGATTATTTTTTATTACATGATAGGGAAATAGTAAATAGATGTGATGATAGCGTATTAAAAAAAATAAATAATAATATGGTATTTATTAGGAGATCCAGGGGATATGTCCCAGAGCCCATTATTGTAAATAATCATCCCTATATAAAAAACAATGATAAAAATATACTCTGTGTAGGCCCAGAGATAAACTCAACAGTTTGTTTAATTAAGGGTAATAAATTCTACCTATCCCAATACATTGGAAATACCTCAAAGTATGAAACATTTAATTTTTTAAAGGAGGGAATAGGGAATTTAATGGGAATTTAATAAGAATTACTAATAGTAATAGGATAGATGCCATTGTATGTGATTTACATCCAAGTTATAACTCTACAAATTTAGCCAAGGACCTTGCCGAGAGATTTGAGGCAGATCTATATCCTATTCAACATCACAAGGCCCATGG
>JAHEPY010000071.1 GCA_019561565.1 Methanothermococcus sp. SCGC AD-155-M21 | reverse complement strand
TTATAGAATATCTAAAAATTTTAAAGGGATATATTTAGGAGTTTATTCTGTAATTCTATCCTATTTACTAATTGCAATTGAGACAGGTATTTTGGATTTGGATGTTATTATGTATTATGTATTTGGGTTTTTACTTTGTATCTATGTTATTTTTAAAAGATTTATAAGGATAAATAAAACATAACAACATTAATTTAAAAAAAATAATAAAAAAATAAAAATTATTAATAAAAAATAAAAATAATTATTAATAATGAAAAAATTTTATATTATTTATTCATATGGTATATTATTCTTCTATTTTAATAACTTTTTTAGATGATAATGGAATTTCTCATCATCTGCTAGGTTGTGAATTACAGATTGTCTAATTCCAAAATTTGTCCCTATTTTTTTGGCAATGGCTTTTTCCAGTTCAATGGTCTCCTTTAGAATATCTAATATATCCCCATCGAAATCCATATCAAATTTTATAGTGGGTTTTTCATAATAAATAATATATTTTTCATAGAGATTATTAGCACCTTTCCTTTGTATCTCTGAGAAATCATTTAAAATATCGCTATTGTATTGCTCAATTGAGAGAAATTTTGCAAGAGTTGCCATTTTTATTTTGTTTGATATTATTTTTAAGATATGTTCCTTTAATGACTCCATAATTTCACCAGTATGTTTATATATATAAATAAATTAGATTAAAAAAATAAATATTAGAATTGATTATGAAATAAAAAATTAAGGAATGGAATAGTCTTATTGAAATTTTACCTTCACAGCATCAGTTGGACAGACGTCTTCACAAACTCCACAGCCTGTGCATTCATCTTCACGGGCCACAATTACCTTATCTCCCTCAATATCAAAAACTTCCATTGGACAATTTTGATGGCACTCCCCACATTCCTTTGCTCCCTTGCATACCTCATAGTTTATTGTTATACTAACCACTCTACTCACCATATTTATTTTTTATATATCTGCTCTACTATAAGTTATATCTTCTATTTATATAACTATTTATGTTATTCCTCTATTTTAACTGGTTCCTCTGGTCCTCCAATTTTTAAAGGATGTGGTGCCTTAATTACAAAGAATTCCAAAATATCAGAAGTTAAATTTAGGGCTATCATTTTTGTATTATAGGGTAGGTGTATTATGGTCCCAGAAGGATAAACCTTTGGTTCCTGATCCTCCAATGTTAAAGTCATCTCCCCCTTTATAACTATTAGATGAACCTTTGAATTTGTATAGTGCTTAGGAGTGCCCTCTCCCTTTGGGAATATCATATGAATAATTTGAACTTCGTCAGTACTAACTACCTTCTCCACAATCTTGGAGGTGGATTCCACTGTAAAGTTATAGGTTTTTTCAATCATAGTATTTCCTTTTTAATT
>JAHEPY010000070.1 GCA_019561565.1 Methanothermococcus sp. SCGC AD-155-M21 | reverse complement strand
ATTGGTTTTATTAATTCTCTTATTCTGTCTGTCTCCTTAATGTATTTTTTTACTAGGTTCATAATCTCTCTTAATGTATTTTTTCTACGGGGTTCATAATCTTTATATAGGTTATTTTAGTATATATTATTTTTGATGGGAAGTAAGGTATTTTATATTATTTTTTATAATTCCATATTTTAATAAACATTAAATAACATCCTCATTGGTAAATAATACCTTTATTTCAGAGGGATATTTTTTAATATATTCAGAGATAATATTTTTTTCTATTCTACACTCCAATTTTGAGATTATTCTCTCCTTAAAATGCCTTGAAAAACCATTAGGAATAACTTTTTTAATCTCCTCAATACTCTCATAGGGTCTATTTTTTTCCAATATCTCGGCTATGTTTTTTTGGAGGTATTCTTCAAGGGGATACTCATTGGCAGTTTCCAATATCCTATCTTCAAACCTTTTTAATATAAGATCTTCCATAGTTTTTTCCTTAAAATACCTATTCAATACTTCCAAAGTGGCTTCATGAACCATGTTTTTTACTTCCTGGAATTTACCCCTATAAATATATTCCCTAATTTTACTTCCACTTATTCCCTCCAATCGCTCTACAAAAAGAAATTTTGGATTAAAATTTAGATTAAACTTATTGTTTAGTTTATAAATGGTATTGGAGAGAGAGGCTATTATGTAGTTATCTATTTCAAGTTTCTCACAGAGAAACTCCTTGGTTTCAATGCATGATATTTTATAGGGTTTTGTGCTAATGTGGTATCCCTTATTTATAAAATATATTATTTTTTCCATATGTTTATTTTTAATATATCCCCTGGGTATAACCTCCACCCCTATGGTATGAAACATTTTAACAATACATTGCATATATTGGCCAGAACCCATTATTCCCATGGGAGGGCCTTCAATAACTATGTCAGCACCAGCCTTTATTGCCATCTCGCCTCTAAGGTATCTATTAATTAGGTAGGGAATACCCCTACCACTTCTTTCAAGGGGGCCAGGTACTATAGATATAAATAAACCCTTTTCTTTACCCTTATCTAAGCAGTATTTATGCCCCCTATGTAGGGGATTGTATTCAGTGTAATCTGCTACAATGTTATTATATTCCTTTTCCTGTTTTATGTTCTCTATTGTTTTTTTAAATTTAATTATGCTTTTATTATTCCTTTTTAAGGAATGATTTATTATTTCTTTTCTATCTCTTAAAAAATTAATAAATTCCCTATCTACCATATTTTTCCCTTTAAATATTAAATAAATAAAAAATAAATAATAAAGTTAGATTAAAAAATAAATTAAAGATATTAAGAATATAAAATATATAAAAAATAGAATATATAAAAAAGTGTGGTAGTGATGATATATCCACTAAACCATAATATTTATATACCATTATTGCATTGGTTATTTTGCAATCATTTTAGAAAAATTAAAAAAGGCTATTGGGCCCATGGTCTAGTTGGCTATGACATCGCCCTTACAAGGCGAGGGTCGCCGGTTCGAATCCGGCTGGGCCCACTATTTTTTTAATGATATGTATTTATATATTGGAATATATGGGAATACTAATTTTTTCAATTCCTGGCTATTCACTTCACTTTCTTTTAATTTGGTTATTTTTTATGAAAGTAAATAATTCATAAGAGATATTTTGAAGATATTCTTTATATAGGCCTTGAAGTGCTCCCTATTGTACTATAAAGGGCTTTATTCATAACATATATCATAGTGTTTAATAACTTCTCTAATGAGATCATATTCTCCTTTTTATACTTTTAAAAATTTTTTATATTTATTCTTAATATATTTTAGTATATTTTTATTATTATCACAATATATGAATTTTAACACGTTTTCATATACTACTTCAATAAAGCCATTAAAAAAATATTTTTATAATAATATTTTATAATTAAATTATAATTAAATATAATTTACCTTATTTTATTAGCCAAAAGGTGAAAAAATGTACATTACTAAGGAAGAGGAAAAAATATACAATGGAGAATATGGAGAAGTTCTTGAAATGGCCATGAATCTTTTAGTATCTCTTGGAGAAATATATGGGGCAGAGAAACTTATTCCAGTATCCTCAGTCCAAGTTTCTGGAGTATCCTACAAAACCATAGGGGAGGAAGGATTAAACTTTTTAAGGGACATATCCAACAGTGGGATTAAGGTATCTGTACCAACTACTCTTAACCCTGCTGGAATGGATCTATGTAATTATTATGAACTTAATTTTCCAAAAAACTTTGTAAAAAAACAACTTGAAATAATAGAATACTTTAAAAAAATGGGTATTGAAATAGGATGCACCTGCACTCCCTATTTATCAGGAAATATTCCAATGTATGGCGATCATATTGCCTGGGCAGAATCTTCGGCAGTATCCTATGCAAACTCAGTTATTGGAGCCAGAACAAATAGAGAGGGGGGCCCTTCTGCTTTAGCCTCTGCATTGCTTGGAAAGACGCCTCTATATGGATATCATCTTGATGAGAATAGAGTACCAACACATGTTGTTAAGGTTGAAGGGAGATTGAATAACCTATCTGATTATGGGGCATTGGGATCCATTGTGGGAGGAATTGTAAAAAATGGAGTTCCATATTTTATATTTAAAAATAGTGATATTCATCATGGAAAATACAATAAATTAAAGTCCCTTGGAGCCTCCCTTGCTGCCAGTGGTGGAGTGGCACTTTACCATGTTGATAGTCTAACTCCAGAATCTAAGATTGGGAAAATAAATAAAATAAATAATTTTGATGGAGATAATAAAAATAATATTGAAAAAATAACAATAACTAAGGAAGACATAAGGGAAGAATATAGTAAATTAAATACAACAGATGAAAAGCCTGATTTAATATCTATTGGATGCCCACATTGTAGTTTGGAAGAAATAAAAGAAGTTGTGGATTTTATATTAAAAAATAATCTTAATAAATCTAATAAATTTAAATGTGATCTCTGGGTATATGCCTCCATACATATTAGAGCTATAGCAGATAGGATGGGCTACACTAAGATTATAGAGAATGCTGGAGGAAAAATAGTATGTGATACATGTATGGTTGTTGCTCCAATTGAGGATATGGGCTATAAAAATATAGGTACAAATTCAGGAAAGGCTGCAAAATATCTTCCCAGTTTCTGTAATAGTAATGTAATATATGGAAGTATTAATGATATATTAAAAAAGGGATTATAGTAAATAAAAAATAATTAAATAAAAAAATAAAATGAATAGAAATAAAGGGAAAAACCATGATATGTATTCCAATAATAGAGAGCAATATAGAGGATGCCATTATTAGTGCAGAGAGAGCCTTAGAAGTTGCAGATATTGTGGAATTTAGGGCAGATTATATTAGAGATATTAAAGAGAAGGATATTATAAAAATGACTAATTATCCATCTATTATCACAATAAGGGCCCATTGGGAAGGAGGATATTATAGGGATAGTTCTGATAAAAGAATAGATCTATATAAAATAGCAATTAAAAATGGCGCAAAATACATAGATGTAGAGTTAAATGAAGAAAAAAACAGGAAACTTGTTAATTTTAGGGAGGATATAGGCTCAGAGACTAAGATTATACTCTCTTACCATAATTTTAAAGAGACTCCCTCCTACAATAAACTCTTAGAAATTGTAAATAAAGAACTCCAGATTGGAGATATAGGTAAATTTGCCGCCATGGTTAATTCTAAAGAGGATATTTTAAATATTTTAAAGGCCATACAGGAATTTGAAGGAAAGGTAATAGGTATTGGGATGGGAGAAAAGGGCAAATTAACAAGAATATTGGGAACCTACTTTGGTAGTATATTAACCTTTGCCTCCATGGAGGGCAAATCCTCTGCACCTGGACAGATAGATGTAATAACTCTAAAAAAAATATACGAACTTATTCTTTAAATGGTATAAGTTATCATCATATAAATAAAATAAGATTAAACCCCTAAAAATCTTGGTATAAAGTAGAATGTGCCAATAGCACTTCCAATACTGGAAAGGGCCACTACCATCAATACCCTCATTAAATTGTTGTTCATTAAAACCTTTAAATCTTCAGTTTTTAAAAATTGAGAAATATCCTCTGGAGTAATCTTCCTATACTTTAACTCCACGGCTCCTACAACATAGCCTGCCCCAATTACAGGTATTAGGGAAGTAATTGGGGCTGCAAGAAATGCTGCTATAATGGAAGGGAATTTTCCCCTGGCAAGGATTACCCCCAATGCAGACAATCCCCCATTTATTAATATCCACTCTATAGTCAATATCTTTAATGCTTCAGGGTTTGAGGATATGGAGTATATTCCATACACTATAATTCCAATTAATAAAATTGAAAATACCATCTTAAAATAGTTTTTTTTCTTTTTTAACTCCATAAGTTCATTTATATTTATATCTATTTCATTTTTTTCAAGTTTTTTTAAGTAATTTACAATACCATTAACATGGCCTGCCCCAACTACTACCAATATCCTTTCCCTTCCTGAGGTAATATCAAAAATATTTTTTGCCATATACCTGTCTCTCTCATCTACAAGAACCCTATATAGGGAAGGAGATAATTCATTCAATAGATTTGTTAATTCCTCGGCATTATCCACCATCTTATTTAAGGATTCTTTATCCAATTTTACAGTATCTTTATCATCCAATAATCCATATAATAATGTTAATTTCTCCTTTAATGACATAGAGTCCAGTGCTCGTTTTAATGTAATGTTTATAGGCCTATCTATCAATGATAGTGGTTTTTTATATGTTTTAGCCAATTCTACGGCCTTTTTCATTTCACTTCCTGGTTTAATATTGAATTTTTCCCCAATATCCCTTTGAAAATTTGCTAAAATACTATGTATTAAAAATAACCCAATATTTCCCTCCTTTATTATTTTTAATAGATCTATGTTTTTCTTGGGATGGTTTTTATCTCCATTTTCATTTAATAGGGCAAAAAACCTTTCATTATCTAATTCTATAGCAATTAAATCTGGATCTATCTCCAATATGGCCTGTTCTACCTTATTTACACTATCCTCTGAAACATGGGCTGTGCCTATTAAGTAAATATCACAATCATTAAATCCGTTATTAATTTTAATATGCATTATTTCACCGAATATGGAATAATTTAAGTTAAAAAATGTATGTATTAATGATAAATTAATAATAAAAAATTAAAATAAAAAAATAATTTTAAAAGATTTAGATACATTATAGGTTATTATACTTTAAATTTATTTTCCATGTAAATTATTTAAACCCTATACAAGAAAAAAATTTAATAAATAATTAATCCTCTCCATAGTATATCTTTAAGGCTTCCTCAACAGTTTTGTTTTCAATGGTAATGGCATGTATGGCATTACACATCCTTATGGCATCCCTATAGGACTTTTGATGTATGTTTCTACCTGTGGCATTTCCTGCTGCACCACTTATGTGTATTTGATCATAGAGCATCTGCAAAAATGCCTTTGGATCTGTGGAGCCCCCTCCTGCACAAACTACCTTTGTTCTACCTGCTGCTAAGATGGCTTCTTTAAATGCCTCGGCAGGATTCTCGCACTTTGGATAATTAACCTTAACAAAATCTGCCCCCAAACATGCAGCAACTCCTGCAGCCCCGGCTATTAAATGAGGATCCCCTTCATTTTTAACAGCCTTGCCCCTTGGATACATCCAAAGTATAACTATCAACCCATTTTTATGGGCCTCATATACTATCCTTGATGCCTCAGAGAGCATTTCATGTTCATATTCACTACCTAAGTAAATTGTATAACCTACCCCCAATATATTAAGTTTAGAATAATTTTTAAATT
>JAHEPY010000069.1 GCA_019561565.1 Methanothermococcus sp. SCGC AD-155-M21 | reverse complement strand
CTTCATTTCTTGTTAAATTTAAATCCCTGATAGGTGCAATTATCTTCATATCTGGTGCCTTTGCCAATATTATGGTTTCAAACCTAAAATAGGTGAAATATTGAAAAGTGCAATTATCTTCATATCTGGTGCCTTTGCCAATATTATGGTTTCAAACCTAAAATAGGTGAAATATTGAAAATAACCATAGGCACCAGGGGAAGTAAATTGGCATTAACCCAAACCTACTATATAAAAAACCTTCTGGAAAACCTAAATGAGAATTTGGATATTGAGATAAAAATAATAAAAACTAAGGGAGATGTGGATCAAAAAAGCAAACTATCTCAATTGGGATTAGGAATATTCACAAAGGAATTGGATATTAAAATGCTAAATAATGAAATAGATCTGGCAGTTCATAGTTTAAAGGATGTGCCTACTGTATGGAATGAGAATTTAACAATATCTGCAACACCAAAAAGGGAGAGTTATCATGATGTAATCCTATGGAACAAAAATAAGGATATAAATATAAAAAATGATAGTATTGTAGTAGGTACCTCCAGTATTAGAAGGGGAGCATTTTTATCTGTTAAATATCCAAATATATCAACTAAGGTTTTAAGGGGCAACATAGACACTCGATTAAAGAAATTAAAAGAAAATAAATACGATGCCATAATTTTAGCCGAAGCAGGCTTAAAAAGACTTAATATTGATCTAAGTGATTTTAATTATGAGCCCCTTGATATACTACCTGCACCTGCTCAGGGAGTTATTGGAGTGGCCTCCAGAAGAGAGGATAAGGAAATTATAAAATTACTTAAAGGAATAAATGATAATAAAACCTCCTTAGAATCAATTACAGAGAGATGGGCATTAAGGGAATATGGAGGAGGTTGCCAAGCACCCTTTGGAGCCCTTGCAACCTATTATCCAAATAAAGGGGAACTTCATTTAATATGTGCTGTGGTACATAATCATAACAATAAAAATATTATAGTATCAAGGGAGAATAAAGTAAAATGTAGTATTAAAGACATTAAAACTGCTAAAAAATTGGCCATGGGCATAGGAAATGAATTAAAAAAATTTTATGATACATATGAAAAAGTATTAATATAAATAGATAACTTTATATATTTTTAAAAATATTTAACATTTTGGAGGAATACTATGAATAGCACAGTATACATAGGAAACAAAAGTATTATGAATTACGTTTTAGCAGTGCTTACCCAATTTAATAAAGAAAATGCAGAGAAAGTCATTATAAAGGCCAGAGGCAAGGCCATAAGTAGGGCAGTTGATGTGGAAGAGATGGTAAAAAATAGATTTTTACCAGATGTTGAAGTAAAGGAAGTAAAATTGGGCACTGATCAAATAAAAAACGAAGAGGGTAAATTAATCAACATATCCACAATTGAAATTGTTTTATCTAAGTAGGTTTTATTTTTTTGATAATTTTTATTTTTTAATTATTTTATTTATTTTTTTATAAATTATATTATAATTTAATTCTACAATATTTAACAAAATATAACAATCTACAATGAAAAAAATTTAAAAATACAAAAAATAAAATAATTAAAAATATTAATAAAAAATAAAAAAATTATATTAAAAAATAAAATAAAAGGATTAATAACATAGGATGATCTAAATTTTAAAATACCTAAAATGGGAGTAAATTCAAAAAAATAGTAGAAATCTCATTGTTATGCTCCTTGGAATGTTCCTGAGCACGAGAAGAACAGGGTAATTCTCGCTAAAAGGACAGGCACTGGACTTATTCCGTTAATGTAAAATGGCAAACTTATAATTTTCCCATTAATTTATTGTCATGGATTATAGGTTTATTTGCATTTGATTATAATTAATACTTATTTTAAATTCTGGTAGAAAATAGCATAATAGTATATATTGTTTTTATTATTTTTTTAGTAATTTTTAAATTAATCTATTTTAATAATTTTTTATTATTTTTTTAAAATTATAATTAATTTTTTATCAGGCATTATAAAATAATAGGAATCTATGGAATTTATTCCATATTGTTAGTTTCGCCCATTAATTCATAAAAACTATTTTCATATACCTTAGTTATTTCTTTAACACTTAAACTAATAATTTTCCCTTTATTTATAATTTTTAGGGAATTTCCACCAACCTTTCCAATTACATATCCATTTTTACCTAAGGCATTAATAACCCTTTCCTTATTTTTTCCCTTTACAGATAATATTATTCTTCCAGAGGTTTCTGAGAACAGTAGTGCATCCTCCCTTAGATTGTTTATATTATAATCCTTTAAATGGATTTCTGCCCCTATATTATTTTTTATGCACATTTTTGCAATTGCTACTCCTAAACCTCCCCTTGAACAATCAAAGGCTCCACTAATTAATCCCTCATTTACCAATTTAACCACTGTATCATATATTGTTTTTTCTCTCTCCAAATTACATCTTGGAACTATTCCACTCTCCATATTGTGAATATACTTATAATATTCACTTCCTCCCATCTCCTCCTTAGTTTCGTTGGTTATTATTATAATATCCCCTTCCTCTACCTTATTGTATAGGGAGGGTATTCTTTCCACATTATCAATAACCCCTACAATGGAAATTACAGGAGTTGGATTTATGGGATAATCCCTTCCATCAATAACAGTTTCATTGTATAAACTCACATTTCCCCCAACCACTGGAATATTAAAGAACTCTGCACAGTTAGCAAGGCCTTCAACAGACTTTTTTATCTGATACATTCTTTCAGGTTTTTCTGGATTTCCAAAGTTTAAATTATCAAGCATTCCAATGGGTTTGGCTCCAACAGTTGTAAGATTTCTAATGGATTCACATACTGTATATACGCTTCCAATGTATGGATTTAATTTACAAAGGGTTGGATTACAATCTGTTGTAATTGCCAAAGATTTTGGATGACACTCCATAAGTCTCAAAACAGAGGCCTCCATCCCAGGCCTTATAACAGTTCTCAATTGGACCTCGTGATCATATCTTTCATATATCCATCTCTTTGAGTTTATATTTGGACTTCCAAGTAGATCTAATAAAACCCCCTCTAAATTCTCAGGTAAAGGAATATCATTTATATCTACATATTTTTCCAACGCATGCATTTTTTCTTCCCTATCCACCAATGTGGCTTCACACAATAGATCCAAAGGTAAATCCACAATAATTTCCCCATTCATTTTAACTACAAATCTTTTACTATCTATTGTTTTTCCTATGGTTGATACGGGAAGTTCATATTTTTTGAATATTTTTATAATCTCATCTTCACTCCCTTCTTCAACTGCCAGTAGCATTCGCTCCTGAGATTCCGAAACCATTATTTCATAGGGAGTCATCCCCTCCTCCCTCAATATAACATTTTCAAGATGAATCTCAGCACCAACGCCACCACTGTAGCACATTTCAGAGCATGAGGATGTAATTCCCGCAGCCCCTAAGTCCTTCATGGCTTTTACCTTTCCAGTTTTACATGATTCCAATACTCCGTCTATTAAACACTTCTCAGTAAATGCATCTCCAATCTGCACACTTGGCCTATCTTCATCACTATCACTTGTAAGGTCTTTGGAGGCAAAGGAGGCTCCCCCTATTCCATCCCTACCAGTACTTCCAACTAATATGAGGGATAGATTAGGTTCTTTGGCCTTTCCAGTTATTATATCCTCTTCCCTTACAAGACCAATACAAACTACATTTACAAGGTTGTTATAGTTGTAGGATCTATCAAACTCACATTCTCCCCCAACAGTGGGTACTCCTATTCTATTTCCATAATCCCCAATACCATTAACTACTCCCTCAACAAGCCATCTAACTTTATCCCCTTCTTCTCCTTCAATATCTCCAAATCTTAAGGCATCCATAAGTGCTATTGGCTTTGCATTCATGGATATTATATCTCTAACTATGCCCCCAACTCCTGTGGCGGCTCCGTTGTAGGGATCTATGTAAGAGGGATGATTGTGGCTTTCCATGGCCATGGCAACACATAAATTATTTTTTTCATCTATTTTTATTATTGCAGCATCATCTCCAGGTCCCACAACTATATTTTGATTGCCCTTTATGGTCTTACTAAATAACTTTAAGATACTTTTTGTACTCCTATAGGAACAGTGCTCACTCCAGAGATTTTCAAACATTCCTATCTCTACGTCATTGGGTTTTCTACCTAATTTTTTTTTCTATATACTTTAAATCATTAATATCCATGTTTTTCCTCCAATTTTAAGCCTTATAATTGATGGTATTTTTAGGTTTATCTATT
>JAHEPY010000068.1 GCA_019561565.1 Methanothermococcus sp. SCGC AD-155-M21 | reverse complement strand
TAAAAAAACATATAAGAACTTTAATTTTTTGGATTATTATATTCCCAAAGATAACTTAAAAAATAACCAAAACAAAGAGGAAAGGGAACCTAACTTAGATGGAAATAGATTTAAGATAAAAAACAGTGAAATAAACAATATAACCAATGAAATAAACACTAATATGACCAATAAAACCAATAATATAGCCAATGAAAATAACATAACCAATAATATAACCAATAATATAAAAAATGAAATAAAAAATAAAAATAATGAAGGTATTGAAGTTGAAAATAAATACACTCCTATAAACAGTGAAAATATTAAATTGGAAAATGAAAGAAAAAAAAGAATATCCCAAATAAAATCCATAAGAAATAGTATAAACAATAAAATAAACTATATCTCAAAGGATATTGACTCCAAAATAAAGATATATGACCAATGTGATATTACTGGAAAATCAACCTGTGAAGGCTCCATTGAGGACTTTATAAAATATTTTAAAAGTAGATATAATAAAATAAAGAGTATGATTGAAAAAAAGATAAATAGAAGGGCCTATCCTCTAAATAGAATTTACAAAAGAAAGGGAGAGAATGATGTATTTGTTGTTGGCATAGTATCTGATGTAAATACTACTACCAAGGGCCATAAAAGAGTAGAAATTGAGGACGAAAATACAACCTTTACAGTAATACTTATGAAGGATAAAATTGCCAAAGGGGACTTACCCAACGATATTTTACTTGATGAAGTTATTGGATTCATTGGATATGTTCCAGATAGTGGAAATATAATGTTTGCCAATGAATGTATAAGGCCTGATTTAACTCTAAAAAAACCAAAATCCACTGAGGAAAAAATATATGCTGCATTTCTTTCTGATATACATGTTGGAAGTTATGAATTTTTAGAGGATTCCTTTAGAAAATTTATTAGGTTTTTAAATGGAGATGTAAAAAATGGATTGGAGGAAAAAATAGTAAGTAGGTTAAAATATATATCCATTGCAGGGGATTTAATTGATGGGGTTGGTATATATCCTGGCCAAGAGTATGACCTCTATGATGTGGATGTTATATCCCAATATAGTGAAATTGCAGCCTATGTTGAGCAAATACCTGAACATATTCATGTAATCATCTCTCCAGGAAACCACGATGCCCTTAGGCCTGCTGAACCTCAACCTGTATTTCCCAGTAGAATATTAAATTTATTTGATGGGTTGGATAACATAACATTTTTAAGTAATCCTGGGCATTTAAATGTCCATGGGTTGGACTTTTTAGTATATCATGGTAGAAGTTTTGATGATATTATTGGGCAAATTTCCTCTGCAAAATATACTGAGCCAGTATCTATAATGAAGGAACTTTTAAAGAGAAGGCATCTCTGCCCAACCTATGGGGGTAGATGTCCAATAGCCCCTGAAGATGAGGATTATTTAGTTATTCATAATGAACCTGATGTATTCCATACAGGCCATATACATATTAATGGTTATGGCAATTACAAGGGAACCATAATGGTAAATAGTGGCACCTTCCAGGAGCAAACTGAATTCCAGAAAAAAATGGGTATTCATCCAACTCCTGCAAGGGTACCTATTTTGGATCTATCTAAAACTGCGGAACAATATATTGAATGGAATAATGGAAAACTAACTGTTAAATAAAAATTAAAGATAAAATAATAATTAATTAAAAAAAATAGGAATAAATACAAATATAAAAAAATATAGTAAATGCATAACTTAACTTAAATTTAAAAATAATATAAAATTAAATATTAATAAAGGGAAATACTTTAAGTCCCTATCTTAACCTGATGGACTTTTATACTTAATCCTTTAAAGGATTACCTCTCTCCCAATACTCAGGAGCCTCTAATATAATAATGACAGGATTTTTACTTTTATATATTGCTCCTTTTTAGGTATTTTAAAATTTTAAATTTTTTATATTATATTAATTTTTTATTTTATTTTTATGTTTTTTAAATTATTATAATCTATTGAAGTTTATAATATCTTAGGAAGGATTTTATCCTTTTCCAGTGTTTAGGGGCATTAAGTGGATAATAGGATTTTTACTTTTATATTTGCTTTTTTATGTATTTTATTTTTTTAATTATAATTCTTAATTATTTTAAATTATTTTATTTTTTTTATAGAAGTTCTTTATGGTTGTTTTTTATTATAAAATCTTACTTAAAACCATTTTTAAAAAAATATGGATAAATATAATCTAAATTCTCTTTAATTTTTCCCTACCTGCTTTTTTTATGGCCTCTCTCATATCCTTTATGTTATCTGGATCATCCTCTACAAGGGTTCCTGTTACAATGGCATCTGCCCCACTTAAAACCTTTTGATAGGCTACCTCTGGGGTTCTTATGCCCCCTCCTACAATAATATTTATATTACTCATTTTTTTTGATAGGCCTATTATTTCATCACTTACAGGAAATTCAGCCCCACTTCCAGCCTCCAAGTAGGCCCATCTCATTCCAAAGTATTTTGCAGATAAACAATACATGGCAACTATTTCAGGTTTTCTTTGGGGTATCTCATTTACCTCCCCTACAAAACCTACAGCCGTTCTTTTAATTGGCTCTATACCTAAGTAAGCCATAGGTATTGCCTCTAAGGAATACCTTTTAATGGTAATCGCCCCCAGTGTGGGAGCTAAGGTTGTCCAATAGGTATTACTTGAGTTCATTAGGGACATAAAAAAAACAGCATCTGCATAGGGAGTTAATCCATCTATGTTCCCTGGAAATAAAATAATGGGAATATCTTCTACTGATTCCTTAATTTCCCTTGTTATTTCATCTAAATTAGTTATACCGATACTTCCCCCTATTATTATGGCATCAGCATAATCCTTTCCCTTACTTATTATCTCCTTAATATTTTTTTCCTCTGGATCCACAAGTATAAAGTAAAGTGCCCCTTCCTTCTTTAAAATATTATTTAATCTTTTTTCAACTTCTCCAATGGATATGGGTGTATTATTTACCATTATTACACCAAAAAAATAATAATTTTATTTTTATATTTTTTAATTAATTTATTTTTTTATTTTTTATTTTTATAGTAATTTTATTCTATTATATTATTTCCTACCTTTCAACTATTGTCTCCTTAATAGCCATTCCAAAATGTCTAGCATTTTCATCAAATTTTATTAATACTTTATCTCCTTCCTTTAAATCCACTACAGATATTGGTTTTTCTTCCTCTCCAACTAATCTTATAGTTTCAGCATTTTGTAAAATTGTCCTTAATAAATCCCCTTTATATTCTGCTTCAATAAGCATTAAGGGCCTTTTTTCTATTTTTACCCTGCCAACAATACCTTCCCTTGTTGCTCCTGTCTTATTTACTATCATTATCTTATCTCCTGCCTTTAATTCACTTAAATATCTTGTCTTATTCCCTGGACAAAGTATATAGGCATGAACTGGACCTGCATTTACCCTAAAAGGCCTTGTAGCAACATAGGGATTTTCCACAGTTTCAGCATGAACCAAAAACAAACCCCTTGAATAGGAACCAATTAACATTCCCTCTCCCTCCTCCATAATGGAACAGGTATCTATACAAACCCTATCACCACTGCCAATAGGCTCTACCTTCTTTACAATGGCATAATCTAAATTTAATTTTTCAGAGTTTATACTCTCTATAAGTTTTGAAAATTCCCTAATATCATTCCTACCACAAGGGCGTAATAAAACCCCATCTACTCCCTTTTCAAGTATTTCATAGGCAGTTTTTCCTTCATCTACACTATCTACCACAGATACAATTTTTACATTTTCATTAAATAACTCTGCAATAAGGTTTTCCAATGGAATTATAGTCCAATCCTTTCCCTCTAAGATAATATAATCCACATAATCGTATTTACTTACCTTGGCAGCATATTCTTCATCTTCTTTGCTCTCTATGGTAATATATACTCCTGTTTCCTTTCCAGATTTTTTTGCATTTAATAGTATGTCCAAATCATCTCCTTTATTTATAACTACAATATCTCCCTTTATACTATTAGATATAACCTTTATATTACCTAATTCCTTAACCCTTTCAATATCCTCCTTTGGCACCATAACTGTGGAAAGGGAATTTTCAAGGGCATCCTTTACAACTTCCTTTCTATCTTCCCAATTTTCGTTATCTACAAATATCCATCCAAATTTCATAGTGTATCCATCTCCATTTTTTTATTTCAATATTTTATTAATACCTTATAAATATATTTTATTTTATAATGTTTTAGTGTACATAAGTTTAATATTATCTATTTTTTTTTAATTTTTTTGTTTTTATTACTTAATGAAAATTAAGGCATTTTGTGTTTTAGTATAAATGGTTTTGTTTAGATGCAT
>JAHEPY010000067.1:17070-17576 GCA_019561565.1 Methanothermococcus sp. SCGC AD-155-M21 | reverse complement strand
CATGTTATTTTCATTTTCCAGGTTCATAATACCACATCCTTAAAATAAATAAAAAAATTAATAAAAAATAATAAAATAATAAAATAATGATAATATAGTGGTTCTAAGGTGCAATCCAGAGATAGTAAAGGATAGGTTAAAAAAGCGAAATTATTCAAAGGATAAAATCAATGAAAATGTGGAAGGGGAAATATTGGATATTTGCCTTATTGAGTCCTTGGAAAGGTTCCAAAAGGATAATATATTAGTATATGAAATAGATACTACCAACAGAGATATAGATTCCATTGTATATGAGATTATTGAGGCAATTGATAATAAAAGGGTTAAATATGGAGTGGTTAATTGGTTAGAGGATTATTTTTTTATGATGGATTGTGGCAATAAAAATAATTTTTAAGACCATAATTAATTTAAATTTTTTTATATTTTATTTTTTAATTTACTTTATGAATAAATTCTATCCATTTTATTATTTTTTAAATATTTCCATTTTTTTATTTGTT
>JAHEPY010000067.1:0-17060 GCA_019561565.1 Methanothermococcus sp. SCGC AD-155-M21 | reverse complement strand
ACTATATTATCATTATTTTATTATTTTATTATTTTTTATTAATTTTTTTATTTATTTTAAGGATGTGGTATTATGAACCTGGAAAATGAAAATAACATGATTTCTAAGGAGATATATCTTATTTTAAGAAAACAGCACTATCAGATAAAAGATCATAGTGCTGTTAAATTATGTGGTTGGGTTAAAAAATCCCTTTTAGAAAATAAAAACTGCTACAAATCAAAATTTTATGGTATAGAAACCCATAGATGTATCCAATGTACTCCCTCTGTAGTATGGTGCCAACAGAGTTGTATATTCTGTTGGAGGGTTTTGCCCACTGACTTAGGTAAAAATAAAGATCTATCCTACAACAAACTAAGATGGAAGGAACCTAAGGAGGTTATAGAGGACATCTTTGAGATGCATAGGCGGGTTATAATGGGATATAAAGGCATCTTAGATAGAATAGGAGAGAAGAAGTTTAAAGAGTTATTAACTCCAAAGCATGTTGCCATATCCCTCTCTGGAGAGCCTACCCTCTATCCCTATTTAGGGGAACTGATAAATCTATTCCATAAGAGGGGCCTCTCCACCTTTGTAGTATCAAATGGTATTCTAACTGAGGTTATTCAGGAGATAAATCCCACACAACTGTATATCTCCCTTGATGCCTATGACTTGGATAGTTATAAAAGGATATGCGGAGGGAGAAAGGAACATTGGCAAAATATACTAAATACCTTAGATATACTTGAATCCAAAGGAAGGACCTGTATAAGGACTACACTTATAAGGGATTACAATGAGGATATAAAAAAATTCATACCTCTCTATGAGAGAGGAGATGCACATTTCATAGAATTAAAATCCTACATGAATGTGGGATACTCCAGAAGGAGATTGGCCTTAGAGGACATGCTAAAACATAATGAGATATTGGAACTTAGTAAAAGGGCAGAGGAACTTACCCACTATAAACTGATGGATGATTCCTATGATAGTAGGGTTACTTTACTTATGAATGAAAATAGGAAAATTGATAGATTTCTAAAATAAGGTTAAAAAAGTAGTCTCTCCAATAAATATATCTGCATCCTCAAAGTATGGGTAGATCTTCATCTTATTTACATATTTTTTTATTTTTAATTTTTTATTAATATCTTTTAATTTTTTTAATATACTAATATATTTTTATAATTTTTTTTAATAATTTATAATTGTAAAAAGGCGATACCATGAGAAAAATTGCTATTTTACTAATAATTCTTACAACAATACCATTAATTTTTGCCTGGGATGACTGCCCCTTTGGGATAACAGACTCCTCCTGCTCCTTTCCAGGAGATTGTATAAGGTATGTAGATACAAATAACAATAATATCTGCGATCTTAGTGAGCCAGCACCTTCTTCAGAACCTCCAAATAGCAACATAGTACAGAATAATACCTCAATCCCAGAGGAATTAATGGATAAGTATATAAATATCTCAGGGCGTGAATTAAAGACCCACACAATAAAGGAAATCTGTAAAATGTACAATATAGATCCTGAGAATCTAAAGAGAAAATTAAAGGTAAATGTGGAGGATGATACCACATTTTATGAGTTGAAGAGAGCATATGGCATATATCCTTCAGCGGCTAATGAAGCAATATTTATGTGTATGGTGGAGGAGGGTAAAATAGAGTTAAATAATACCCTCCTTAAAAACACAACAACAACCAGTGAAAATATACAAAATAATGAAAAATCCTTTATTTATAAAGTAATTAAATTTCTATTTATGGAGATTAATCTGAAGGATATGTTATCAAGTTTATTAAAGGGAATATCATAAACAATATTTTTTTATAAAAAAATAATTAAAATTTTTAATATTTTTATAATATAAAATTAAAATATATTTATTATATAAATATCCTTCATAAAAAATTTAAATAAACAATAGTACCATAGATGAAATATTCAAATAGGGGTAAGGGATGTCAAAAATCCATGATTTTTTTGAGAAAAACCTACAATCCATAAGAAAGATAGTTCAATTATTATTTTTTATTCATTTTGTATTTTTATCTGGGTTATGTTTTTGTATATTGGGTATTATAGGGAGGTTTATATTAATCAAGGGTTTTTATCTAACTCCAACATTGATGGTTCTTTTACTTGCAATTATCTTAGGTAGGGTGTTCTGTGGGTGGATGTGTCCCTTTGGATTCATATTAGATATTACCTATAAATTGAGAATGAAGGTTTCTAAGTTAAAATTTCTTCCAATAGTTCCAGAGAAGATACATAGCAAGTTAATATATTTAAAATACATAGTATTGATTTTGTTCTTATATTTAACCTACAGTTTATCAACTTATACATTCTGTAAGGTATGTCCCATTGGTACCTTAACAAATCTCCATGGAACGGTAATATCCATAATTCTACTGATATTCTTTATGGTGATGGGATTTCTATACCCCATGTTCTTCTGTAGATACTTCTGCCCAATAGGGGCATTGTTGGGCATATTTTCAATTAGGCCCATCTTTAAAGTAAAACTTAATAATGAAAAATGCCTAAATTGCAAATTATGTGATAAAAAATGTCCAGTACAGATTGAATTAACTAAGAACATACCCCAACATGAGTGTATAAGATGCTTTGAATGTAAAACTGCCTGTAATAAGGAGGCTGTTAAGTTTGGGATAAGTAAATATTATTATATTTAATTAAATTAATTAATAATATAAAACATATAAATGTATTTCCCACATATATTATTATAATATCTTGGTGCTTAAAATGATTCTAAAAAATTGTAAGATAGTAATGAACAAGGAGATCTTAGAAGGAGATATATTAATTGAAGGGGGGATCCTAAAAGAAATTAAAAAAAATATTGATAACAAGGACATAAAGGTGGTGGATCTAAAGGGTAAAATAGTTATTGGAGGGGTCATAGATGCCCATGTTCATTTTAGATACAACAATGTTAAGAAGGAGGGGTTTATTTCAGGTAGTGAGGCTGCAATTAATGGAGGAATAACCCATGTTATTGATATGCCAAATGATAACCCCCCTATTACAACTAAGGAGAGATTTCATAAGAAATACATTGAGGGAAGGGAAAAAAGTAAAGTAAATATAGACTTTAACTATGGAGTAACTGAAGATAATTATATGGATAAGATAGAGAAGGCAAAATCCCATAAAATATTCATGGTTGAATCCATTGGGGATCTTTTTATAAGTGATTATAGCAAGTTAAGGGATATTTTAAATCAGAATAGGATATTTACAATTCATGCTGAGCATAAGGATGTAATAGAGGAGAATAAAAAAAAGTATTCCTTAGATACCTGGAGGGATCACTGTAGGATAAGGGACAGTAGAAGTGAGATTGAGGCCATAAAAGAGATCCTAAAAAACTTAGAGGTAATCAATGGATTAAATAACAAAAAACCCCATGTCCATTTCTGCCATGTATCCACTGGAGAGGGACTTAATTTAATCAACAGGGCAAAGAAAAGATTTAAAAATATTAAAATTACCTTGGAGGTTACCCCCCATCATCTCTATCTAAATATAGACATGGCTGAGGAATTAAAGGGTATGGGGAAGTTCAATCCTCCTCTAAGGAGCAGGGAGGATAACAGGGCACTTATGAGGGGTTTAATTGATGGTAGTGTGGATATTATAGCAACGGATCATGCCCCTCACACCTATGAGGAAAAGAATAGGGACGTGAGGGAATGTCCCTCAGGTATTCCAGGTATTGAAACCTTTGTTCCATTGACATTAAACCTTGTAGATAGGGGTATTTTATCAATTTTTGATGTTGTGGATCTAATATCAAATAATCCTGCAAAGATATTTAACATAGATAATAGAATAAGGGAGGGAAATACTGCAAATTTAACAATCATTGACTTAAAAAAGGAAATAACTATAAAAGGAGAGAATTTTAAATCTAAATCTAAATTCACACCTTTTGAGAACTGGAAAGTTAAAGGGGTTCCAATTTACACCTTAGTTAATGGTGCTCTATATGAGACCTCCTACCTACATTAATATAATATCCAATAATTCTCAAATAAATTTTAATTATAAAAACCCTAAAATAAAATCAAATAATTATAAAAAAATATAAAAAATAAAATAAAAATAAAAAAATAAAATATAAAAATAGATTTTAATATCAAACGTAAAACAAATGAAAAAATAAGCCTTGGGCGGGGTTTGAACCCGCGGCCTTCTGCTTACCAAGCAGACGCTCTACCAGGCTGAGCCACCAAGGCTCCATCAATAATGATTACCCCATAATATATAAAGTTTTCGGTTAATATTATTTTATTAATTAATTATTAAAATTATGGTGGGCTCATGTTAATACTTGCTGGATTGGGATTATATGATGAAAGAGACATTACCTTAAAAACCATAGAATATGCTAAAAAGGCTGATAACATATATGCTGAATTTTATACTGCTACTTTAACTGGCACTACCTTAGAAAAAATAGAGAAAACCCTTGGAAAAAAGATAATAGTGTTAAGTAGGGAAAAGGTAGAGTACGAGACAAATAAACTACTTGATGAGAGTAAAGAAAGAAATATAATGTTTCTCACAGTGGGAGATCCTATGGTTGCCACAACACATGTAGATATTGCTGTTGAGGCCCGGAAAAAAGGTATTGAGTTAATTATTATAAATGCTCCCTCCATATACTCAGCAGTGGGCATAACTGGTTTGCAAATATACAAATTTGGAAAAACTACATCAATAGTATTTCCAGAGCCTAAGTACTTTCCAGAAACACCTTACCATGTTATAAAGAATAATTTAAATATGGGATTGCATACATTATGCCTCTTGGACATACAGGCTGATAAAAACAAATTTATGTTGGCCAATGAAGGACTTGAAATTTTGCTAAGAATAGAGAGTAATAGAAAGGAAAACATATTAAAAAAGGATACAAAGGCCATTGTATTGGCAAGGGCTGGAAGTTTAAACCCTAAGATAGCATATGGCAAGATAGTGGATTTAATTGATTATGATTTTGGATCTCCTTTACATTGTATAATTATCCCTGGAAAATTACATTTTATGGAAGAGGAGGCTTTAAAATATCTCTGTGAGAATATATAAATATTATTTAATATTTTTTAAATATTAATTTTAAATATAATTTCAAATATTATTTAATTTTTATCAGGATAAAATAAAACCATAATGTTTAAAAAGTTAATTAAATTTTATATTCATTAAAAAATTAGGAATTAATGGAAGAAATATAATATGGGGTGAAAAATATTAACCTTAAAAGAAATCTTAAACTTTATGTTATAACAGATAGAAGATTTAGGGATGAGGTTGAAAGTGTAAGGGAAGCCTTAGAAGGGGGAGCAACCTCAATACAATTGAGACTTAAAGGAGTATCCACAAGGGAGATGGTAAAAATAGGTAGGGAAATTAGAAAATTAACAGAGGAATATAGTGCCCTCTACTTTGTAAATGATAGATTGGATGTGGCTTTAGGGGTTAATGCAGATGGAGTTCATGTGGGACAGGAGGACATGCCAATTGAGGTAATTAAAGAGATAGCACCAAACTTAATTGTTGGTACTTCAGCATCAAATTTAAAGGAGGCTATTATGGGAGAAAAGAAGGGAGGGGATTATATTGGTGTTGGAAGTGTTTATCCAACAAAAACTAAGGAGGATGCTAAGTACATAGGGTTGGAGGGTTTAAAGAGAATAGTTGAAAATGTAAATATTCCAGTAGTTGCAATAGGGGGAATAAACCATGGGAATGTTAGGGAGGTTCTTAAACTTGGTGTTGATGGAGTGGCAGTTATCTCGGCAATAGTTGGATCTAAGAATGTAAAAGAAGAAAGTAGAAAAATGAGAAAAATAATCGATGAGTATATAAAATAACTTCTATCATAATATTTATATAATTTAAAATAACTTTTTCATTTTTAAAAATAATTTTAATATTTAAAAATTAATAATGTTTTAAAATCATGTTTTATAAAGAGATAGTTTATCTATAACATTACCTATAGGTGAATTTATGAGTAATAATAGTAATAATGATAGCAACAGTAATAATAGCAATAATAATAACAATATTAGTAATAAAAATAATAATACTATCCTTGAGGCAAGGGGTATATACTACAGATATCCAGATGGAACCATGGCCCTAAATGGAGTGAATTTTAAAGTTAAAAGGGGAGAGATGGTAGCACTATTAGGCCCCAATGGTGCTGGAAAATCCACTTTATTTTTGCACTTTAATGGAATTTTAAAACCCTATAAGGGAGAAATTTTAATTAAGGGAAAACCTATAAAATACGATAGTAAATCTCTTTTAGAGGTTAGAAAAACTGTAGGGATAGTATTCCAGGATTCTGATGACCAACTATTTGCTCCAACAGTAATGGAGGATGTGGCCTTTGGCCCCTTAAATTTGGGATATAGTGAGGAGGAAACTAAAAAAATAGTTGAAGAATCTTTAAAATCTGTAGGAATGGAAGGTTATGAAAATAAACCACCTCATCATCTAAGTGGGGGCCAGAAAAAAAGGGTGGCCATAGCTGGAATCCTTGCAATGAAACCTGAAATAATGGTACTTGATGAACCTACAGCAGGTTTGGATCCCCTTGGAGCCTCCAATATTATGGAATTACTCTATAAATTAAACAGAATGGGAATAACCATAATAATATCTACCCATGATGTGGATTTGGTACCTATCTATGCAGATAGAGTTTATGTTATGGATAGGGGGAAGATTTTAATGGATGGCACTCCAAAGGAAGTATTCAGTAATGTGGAATTAATTAGGGGGGCAAATTTAAGACTTCCAAGGGTGGCCCATTTAATTGAAATTTTGAATAAAGAGGATCATATACTCATTGATATGGGTTATACCATAGGAGAAGTAAGGGCCAATATGTTGGAGTACCTTAAAAGGAAATGTTAAAATAAAGGAATATTAAATAAAATATTAAAAATTTACAGTATAATAAAAAATAAAAAAATAAAAAATAAATATAATAATTTAAAATTTTAAAAATATCTAAAAAGAAATAGATATATAAAAAGTAAAAATCCCACCATATCCTCCATATATTTCTAAGTACTGGAAGAACTGGGCAATCCTTTTTAAGAGGTTATGTGTTTGACTATAATTTTAAAAAATTTATAAAAAATAATATATAAGACCAAGACTATTTATACCTATGAAATATAAAAAGGGCCAGAAACTATTAAAAATTACCTTTTAATCTATAAAATATTTGCCAATTTCTTACCCATTGCAATTATTCCAAGAATTGGGGGTAATCCTACAGTTTCTGGGAATACTGAAGAATCACAAACATATAATCCCTCTACTTCACTTTCAAAGTTTTTATCCACCACCTTACCCATTGCACAGGTACCCCCTGGATGGGATCCCCTTAATACTGTCTTATAAATCCTTTCTAAGCCCATATTATATAATATATCCGAAGCCTTTTTTATACCCCTTGATAATAATTTTTCATCTTTTTTAGTTATTTCCTTGTATATCTTATTCCCATCAATTATTCCCTTATTTTCATCCCTTATTTTTATCATCATTCCATATATGTCCTTGTTACCTATATTTTTGCCCTCATATTTATTGTCCCCCTTTACTTTATTGTATAGTAATATGGAGTAGTGGGGAGATAATAGAAACCCATCATATACTTTATAAAGTGCCATAGGTACAGATCTATCTAAATGGGAATTATCTAATATCCCTCCTATTGTAATAAAAGTATCCACAAATAGGTTCCTTCCAAGGTGTTCATTATCCAATATACTTGATAGTATCCTTGGAGAGTTAATGCCCCCTCCACACACAATAACCTTCTCTCCTTTGAATGTCCTTTTTCTTCCCATTAATAGATCATATCCTTCAACTGTGAAGAATGATTCCTTCTTCTTAAGGGAGGAAACATGAAAGTTAGATAGGATTTTACTATGTGGGTTAGGATTTGCTAGAAACATCACTGGAGTCCATTTATACTGGCATAACTTCCTTGCACAAAGCCCACAGGAGTTGCATCCCTCAAAGTCCATAAACTTTGGGGTTCTTTCAAATCCATGGTTAAATAAATATTTACTTTTTTCATTTATATGGCTTTCTGGTACTTTTTTTACATTTAACTCCCTTTCAATCTCCTCATAAATGCCTTTATCTCCTATACCAATTTTTTTTAGATCTATTTTAATGGCATTTCCAACGGCACCCAATGCTGAACCCCCAAGAGAGGTCATATATAATACCTGGATTGTTTTTCCAAGGGTATTGTAATTTATTTTATTATCTCCCTTTTCAAGTAATAATATTCTTTTATTGGGGTATTTTTTATTTAATTCTTTAAACAGTGTGCTACCACCTACTCCTGATCCAATTATAATGAAATCATACACAGTATCACTTAATTTTTTATTATAATAGTATTTCATAAGTTCCATAAAAACATTAATGGGGATATAAATATAAACTAATATTTTATAAAATAATTTAAAGTATTTATAGAATATTGAATATTATGACTTATATAACATTAAAAAAATTTTGAAAATTTTAAAAATAGATAGTAAATAAAGTATAGATAATATAATAATAATTTTTTATTTCTATTTAAAAATTCTTTTATAGATAATTTTAATTAAAGGAGAGATAAATGGAGGCATTAAATAGGATAAAATTAGGAGTCTTAGTACTGGCAACTGTTGTTTTATTTGCAACCTTGGGCCTCATGTATTTTGAAGGATGGAGTTTTTTTACAGCCCTTTATATTACAATAATTACCCTATCCACTGTAGGATATGGAGATATAACCCCTACTACCTTTTGGGGCAGGGTTATTACATTGTTGTATATAGTATGTGGTGTTGGGGCTATGGCCTATACCTTTGCCTCTATTTCAGGATTTATTATAGAGGGCCAATTAAAAAAGGTTGTAAGGTTGAAAAAAATGGAAAGTAAATTAAAGAGTATTAATGATCACTATATAATATGTGGATTTGGAAAAATTGGAAAAATTGTATCAAAAAAATTTGACAGTGCAGGAGTGCCCTATGTGGTAATTGATATAAAGGAAAAAAACCTAACCAATGAATTGGAACATTACAAAAATTTACTTTATGTTGTGGGAGATGCTACATTGGATGAGGTTTTAAATAAGGCAGGCATAAAAAGAGCCAAAGGATTAATTGCAACAGTTAATTCTGATGCTGAAAATTTATTTATTACCATCTCTGCAAAGGAGTTAAATCCGAATATATATATTATTGCCAAGGCCGAGGCTGAAACTACAACAGATAAACTTATAAAAACAGGCGCTGATAGGGTAGTGTCTCCCTATAGTATTGGAGGATTAAGAATAGCCGAAATGGCACTGAGGCCTGAAATATTGGATTTTGTATCTACGTTGATGGATGAAACCCATGATATGGAGATTGGAAGATTTACTATTTTTCCTGAGTCTGACGTTGTTGGAAAAACCATTCATGAGTCAAAAATAAGACAGCGAAGTGGGGCCACTATACTGGCAATAGTGAATAAAAATAGGGAGGCTATTGTTAATCCAAGTCCTGAAGTTGTTTTAGAGGCACATAATGTGATATATGCATTTGGGACAAAGGAACATCTTGAAAAACTTAAAAAAATATTGGGCCATTATTAAAAAGCAACATACAAATATTTAATAATACCTTATAATTTAAAAATTAATAAATAAAAATTAAATAATATAAAAAGTAAAATAAATAATATACTATAAATTATATTCATTATAATATTATTTAAATAAAATTGAGGGGATAAAAATGCCATATAAAAAGATATTAATACCAACAGATAATTCAAAGGTATCAATAGAATCTGCGAAACAGGCCCTTGAAATAGCAAAACTAATGAATTCTAAGGTATATGTTATATATGTGGTAGATATTATGCCCTTTGTTGGGCTTCCTACTGAAGGTTTTTGGGAAAGTATGAAGGAGATTTTAGAGGAAGAGGGTAAAGAGGCATTTAATAAAATAGAGAGTATGGCAAAGGAATTTGATATTAATATAGTTTCAGAGATTCTTGAAGGAAATCCTGCTAAGGAAATAGTGGAGTATGCTATCAAAAAGAATATAAACTTAATAGTTATGGGTACCTCAGGAAAAAGTGGAATAGACAAACTACTTTTAGGTAGTGTAGCAGAAAAAGTTAGTAAAAGAGCCCAATGTCCAATATTACTTGTAAAAATGAAGGAAAATGAGGATAAAGAGGATTAATTGTAAATAATTTTTTAAGAATATAATAAAACTAATAAAAATATTAGAAATTATTAAAGGAAATAATAAAATATTAAAAAAATATTTTTTTTATTAATGAATGATATAACAGCTTTATCTTTAAATTTATTCTACAAGTAATCTTGCAGTTTTTGGAGTATATCTCCACTTTGCAGGTAATACTTTATTGTTTCTGTAATACTTTACCAATCTTTTAATTTTGGATTCAATCAACAGTAATCCCCTTTTAGAATGGAGATCATTTGGGTTGTTTTCTAAGTGATTTCTTAAATTAACAGCCCTTTTTATTAAATTTAATAAATCTTCTGGAATTTCTGGATAGACATTATTTTCTTCCATTATTTTACTAATGCTCTTTCCAGTAATCAATTTTACATCCGGGACACCGTAAGAATCCCTTAATATTGTACCTATCAATGCAGATTGCTTTCCCTCTTTAGCCATTTCAACAATCCTATTTTCTATTTCCTCGGGAGTCAAAGTAACCCATTCAGGAACTTCAGTCCTTAAAGGTTTCTTTGAACCGGAGGAACCTCTCTTTCTTGCATGTATTCTTGCCATGGTATTCACCACATTTTCTATTATTCATATATATTTTATTTATTTTTTAATTTTCGATGATTCCCAGTTCAAAGAACTAGATCCATAGGATCTATCAATTAATAATATATATATTTTATGGTAATATATAAATATTCATAGAATACATAGTATTAAGTGAATTCTCCAAAATATAGATTTTAAAAAAATATATAAATTATTATTACATATTGGGATTATTAAAAAAATAATTAAATTTATTTTTTAATTTTTTAAAACATTGGGCCAATTTTTTTATCTTTTATTTTTTATTCAGGCCCTTAAAAAAAGGTGAGATTATGATACTTTTAGATAACAACACAAAGGCCATAGTTCAGGGAATAACAGGAAAACAGGGAAGTTTTCATACAAAAAATATGTTAGATTATGGAACAAACATTGTGGCAGGAGTAACCCCTGGAAAGGGAGGAATAAGTATCCACGGAGTGCCTGTTTATGATACAGTTAAAGAAACTGTTGAATACCACGATGCAAATGCATCATTGCTCTTTGTTCCGGCCCCCTTTGCAAAGGATGCTGCCTATGAGGCCATAGATGCAGGTATTGAAATGCTCATAATTATTACTGAGCGCATACCAATACATGATACCATGGATATAGTTAATTATGGAAATAGCAAGGGAGTTAAAATAATTGGACCCAATACCCCAGGAATTGCTTCCCCTGGTGTTGGTAAATTAGGCATAATTCCAAAGAATGTTTTAAAGGAAGGAAATATTGGAATGGTATCCAGAAGTGGAACTTTAACCTATGAAATTGCCAATGAACTTGTTATCAAAGGATATGGTCAATCATCCTGTATTGGCATAGGGGGAGATCCCATAATAGGCATAAACTATATTGATGTACTTGAATTATTTAAGAAAGACAAGGACACTGATGCCATTGTAATGATAGGAGAAATAGGGGGAAGTAGTGAAGAAAGGGCAGCCCAATATATTAAAAATATGGATAAACCTGTGGTGGCATATATTGCTGGCATTACAGCCCCAGAAGGAAAGAGAATGGGGCATGCTGGTGCAATTATTGAACGGGGTGTTGGCACAGCAGAGAGTAAAATAAATGCATTAAGGGATGCAGGGGCTCATGTTGTAAGAAAAATCTCGGAAATACCCAATGTATTAAAAGAAGTAATTTAAATAATAAATATTATAATATTTAAATATAATAGCATTAAAAAGATAGTATTGAAAAGATAGTATTAAAAAATAAAATAGAATATAAATTAATATTTTTTTACTATTAATTTTTATATAATTAATTTTTAATTTTTAATTAGGTTATTATTATATAGATTTAATTTATTATTTATTATTTATTATTTTAATAATGGCATAAAATTTTTTATTATATATTTATTTTTATATGGATATTGGTGAGTTTATGGATTGGGCTGATTCAATAATAAGGCATGGATATAATTTGGCAAGGGAGGTGAATGCCACTATCTTTATGATATTTACTGAAACTGGAGGAACCTATGAGGCACTTAAAAGGTGCTTAGAATCCACCAATAGTAAAAGTAATGATCATAATTGTAAAGAGGATAATAGTGATAAAAATCCCAAATTAAAAATAGTTGTAACCACCCCAAATGAAAAAACCTATAATAACCTTAAAAATGAAAAAAAAATTATTCCCATATTGATGGGTTATAGAAATAAATACAAATCTACAATGATAAAACAGGCCATTATAAAACTATTTGAACATAATCTCATAAAAAAGGGAGATATTATAGTGGCAATATTGGGAACTCCCAGGGTTTTAGGGGGTACAGATACAATTTCATTAATTGAGATCTCCAATAGCAGTTTTCTATTAAAATTTTATCAATTTATAAATTCCATGGATAGAATAAAAAGATTGGTTATTAATGAGGTATTGGATATAGCCCTGGAAATATCCATGGAGGGAAGAGAAGGAAAACCAGTGGGAACCATCTTTGTTGTGGGAGATAGTGAAAAAGTACTTAAAATGTCGGATCAACTTATATTAAATCCATTTAAAGGCTATAATGCAGTGATATTTGATAAAAAAGTTAGAGGAACTATAAAGGAACTTTCATCAGTTGATGGAGCCTTTATAATTGGTGAAAAGGGAGAAGTTATATCTGCTGGAAGATATTTAGATACCTCGGGAGGTAATTTAAAGTTACCCTTGGGACTTGGGGCCCGACATTATGCTGCTGCAGCAATTTCAAAGTATACAAATGCCATTGCCATCACAGTTTCTGAAAGTGGGGGCATAGTGAGAATATTTAAAAATGGAGAAATAATTGTGGAAATTAACCCAAATAAATTGGATAGGGAAAATATTGTACCTTGTGTTTAATTTTTTAATAAAATAATGATAAAACTAATAAATTTATAAGGGATAGGATGACCTTGGCAGAGAATATACTATCAAAAAAATTAGGTAAAATAGTTTATGAAGGGGATACTGTAGAGATTGATATTGATTTAGCAATGACTCATGATGGAACTACCCCGTTAGCCTCAAAGGCCTTTAGGGAAATAACAGATAAAGTTTGGGATAATGAAAAAATAGTAATCGTCTTTGACCACAATATCCCTGCAAATACCTCAAAGGCTGCAAACATGCAAAGAATTGCAAGGGAGTTTGTAAATGAACAAAATATAAAATACTTCTATGGTGAGGGAGAGGGAGTATGCCACCAGGTATTACCAGAAAAGGGGCATATAAAACCAAACATGGTAATTGCTGGGGGAGATAGCCATACCTGTACTTATGGTGCCTTTGGAGCATTTGCTACAGGATTTGGGGCCACAGATATGGGATATATATTTGCCACAGGCCAGACTTGGATAAAGGTTCCAAAGACTATTCGTGTAAATGTTGAGGGCACCAATAGTAGCATAAGTAGTAAGGATATAATATTAAGAATATGTAAAGAGGTAGGAAGAAGGGGGGCCAACTATATGGCACTTGAATATGGGGGAGAGGCCATTAAAAGATTGGATATGGAGGATAGAATGGTATTATGCAATATGGCCATTGAAATGGGGGGCAAAGTGGGGCTTATTGAAGCCGATGAAAAAACCTACAACTACTTAAAAAATAAAATTAGTGAAGAAGAACTATTGAATTTAAAAAGGAATAAAATATCCACAGATGAAGAGGGGGAAACCTACTATAAAAGAATAACCTTAGATATAACAGATATGGAGGAGCAGATAGCCTGCCCTCATCATCCAGATAATGTGAAACCAATATCTCAGGTAATAGGTACCCCCATTGATCAGGTTTTTATAGGTTCCTGTACCAATGGGAGATTAAATGATTTAAGAATAGGGGCTAAGTATTTAAAGGGAAAAAAAATACATAGGAATGTAAGGTTGATTGTAATACCTGCCTCCAAGGAGGTATTTAGAGAGGCCCTAAGGGAGGGATTAATTGATATTTTTGTTGAGGCAGGAGCCCTTATATGTACCCCTGGTTGTGGTCCCTGCTTAGGGGCCCATCAGGGAGTTTTAGGTGATGGCGAGGTTTGTATAGCCACAACAAATAGAAACTTTAAAGGTAGAATGGGCAATACTAAGGCTAAAATATATTTAGCCTCTCCAGCAATTGCAGCAAAGAGTGCTATTAAGGGGTATATATCAAATGAATAATATATAAATAATTATATTCCCTATTTTGCTTTTATATGGTATATAGCATATATTAATTATCAATATACTCCTCAACCATCTGATTATTTTTTAATCCAAGTATCTTTAATACTCTAAGTACATCTGTTTTAGATATTATTCCCTTTAATTTATCCCTCTCTACCACATAAACCCTTTCGGAATTTGCCAATTTATGAATTATATCATTTAATGTATCACTGGGGGATACCACCTCTGGTGATTTCATAATATCCTTTACAAGTATATCATCACTTACAACTGAAATATCATTAAAGGACACAGTTCCTATTAGTTTATCCCTTTCCACCACTGGATAACCCATATATCTATGTTTAAACATTAGATATACCACATCATTAACAGTATTTTCAGGGGACACTAATATTATCTCTGGCGACATAATATCTTTGGCCTTTATTTTATCAAATATATTTTGAGTAATTAGTGCATGATATTCCTGGGAGGCACCATAGTATATAAAAAGGGCTATAAGTATCAATATGATGTTCAGAGATATAATACCTAAAACAAGTAAAATAAATGAGAAATATTGACCCAATGTAGAGGCAATTTTCGTGGCCTTTAAATATCCCAATCTTGGAGTTAATAATGCCCTAAGTATTCTACCTCCATCCATTGGAAAGGCTGGAAGAAGGTTAAAAACCCCCAACATAATATTTAATGTTCCCACAGTTGTAATTAATGGATAACTCTCTCCCTCTATATCCAAAATAGGAAAATGTATAAATTGAGATAATCCATACAATAAAACCCCTAAAAAAATACTTACTAATGGGCCTGCAATGGCTATTTTAAACTCTCCTTCCTTGGGAATCTTATCCATCATGGCCATACCCCCTATTGGAAGAAGAAGTATCTTCTCTATATTCACGCCATACTTTTTAGCCACGTAGGAATGACTTAATTCATGTAAAACCACAGATGCAAATAGGACGATATATAATAAAAAGCCATCCAATCCCCAGAAGTAATATACTAATATTAAAAGTAATAGGAATGTAAAATGGAGTTCTATAGGGATGCCCATAATCCTTGCTATTCTAAAAGATTGCATAATTTCTCCTTTAAAATTATATATAGTATTTCTTTCAAATAATAATTTTAATAATTTTTTAATAATTTATTCAATCAATATTACTAATATATAATGTTAATTAGCATATATAATGATATACATTAAAAATTTTTAAATAAATTTTATTTTTTTATATTAAGGCCCCTTTTTTTAAGTTCCTCATAGATCTCATTGGGAACATCTGGGCATTTTAATACTTCAAGGGCCTTCTTTTTATCCATTAAACCATATCTCACCATGGCACAGATTCTATTGAATTCAAAACTAAAACCATATTTTTTATAAAACTCCCTTATGGCAGGAGCAAGGACTAAACAATTTGTGGTATATCCCCCTAATTCTGGATTTTTCCAGGGAAGTTCCTTTAATATATTATGCCTATCTTCATCAGTTAGATTGTATCCAGTTAGCAATCTAACCATGGTTATGTTGTCCTTCAATTTTTTAAAGGGAGAGGTTCCAAAGGGAAGTTCATGCCCAGTAATTATTACATCAATATTTAACATCTTTGCTTTTCTCCATATCTCCCTCATTATAAGTTCAGAACACCTCCTACAGGGGGACTCTCCCTTTAATATTGTTTCATTAAATAATTCAGTGAAATCCCTATTTAAAACTATCCAATCCACATTTAAGTATCTAGTGATATTATAACAGTTTTCAATGGCCCCTTTGGATAGATAATTGTTATCCACAGTAATACATAGGGGCTTTACATTAAATTCCTTTATTAAAAGATAAAGTGCCACAATACTATCTTTTCCCCCAGAGAGTGACATTATGCAGTTATATGGGGTTTTATTCTTTTTATTATTTAATTTATCATTTAAAATCTCCTTTATTTCATCCTTCATTTTTTGCGGATTCCTTGGATATTTTATAGAATAATAGCATTCTATACAGATGTTTTTTCCATTATGATTTATTATTTTGGCAGTTTTATGGGTATTTAAGCACATTTCACACTTTAGATTGCCATTATTAAAGTTTTTGTTTGAGTTAACTTTTTTATTATTTTCCCCTATAATTTCCTTCATATTATCATTTTATCCATGTTTTATAATTATTTTTTAATATTTTTATTTTTATTAAAAATTCAAAGGCCTTCATAATATCAACTCAAGAAAAATTTATATATTCTTAAATACTGTTTATATTTAAAGAAAATTTTTAATGATAAATTATATTATAATACAAATGGTGCTTATTATAAGCATACCCTTTTATATACATTTCGATATATTATCTTCAAAAAGCAAATATTAAAAATAGTAATTGGGTAAAATAATAAAATAATATTATGATCACAACGGACATAGTTAAAATAATAAATAGGGCTAATACAAATGGATATACTTTAAAAAAATTAATAAAAATAA
>JAHEPY010000066.1 GCA_019561565.1 Methanothermococcus sp. SCGC AD-155-M21 | reverse complement strand
TAGATCAATAGAACTAATAAAAAAGTTGTCAGCAAAATTAAATAAGGATATTAAAATAATGCATGTTTGTGGCTCCCATGAGCATGTAATATGTAAATATGGCATTAGGGAGGTTCTTCCTGAGAATATTACTGTTATTCCAGGTCCCGGATGTCCTGTATGTGTAACTACTCAAAGGGAAATTGATACTGCCATCCATTTGGCAGAAAAGAACTATATTATAACTACCTTGGGAGATATGTATAGGGTACCCGGCAGTAAGAGATCCCTAATGGAACTTCAATCAGAGGGCGCAGATGTAAGGATCGTATATGGCATAGGGGAATCTACAAAGATTGCAAAGAGGGAAGATAATAAAAAGGTAGTATTTATAGCAATAGGATTTGGAACTACCTCTCCAACTACGGCCACTGAGCTTATAAACCTTAAATCAAATAAGAGCAATAATGAAAATAATAACTTTTACATATTAAATTGCCATAGACAGACCCCCCCTGTTATGGAATTTTTATTAAGTAATGGAAATAGCAATATTGATGGATTTATATGCCCAGGGCATGTTTCAACAATCACAGGATTAAAACCCTATTATGAGCCCTGTGAAAAACACAGGGTTCCCATGATAGTGGCAGGGTTTGAGCCCATTGACGTATTAATGTCCATCGTTATGATATTGAAGCAAAAAATAGAAAATAAGCCAAGGGTAGAAAATGAGTATAAAAGGGCCGTTAGGGATGAAGGAAATATAATAGCCCAGAAAATGATAAAGGAGGTATTTGAACCTGTTGATATTCCTTGGAGGGGTTTTCCAACAATAAAAAATGGAGGATTAAAACTTAAAGAGGAATATAGGGAATTTGATATAACCAACAATGAAGATCTTCCTGAGATAAGGGAAGTAATAAATAAAAACTGTATATGTGGAGACATATTAAGGGGGGAAAAGTTGCCCATGGATTGTAAATTATTTGGAAAATCCTGCACTCCATTTAATCCCATTGGAAGTTGTATGGTTTCTGATGAGGGAACCTGTAGAATATTTTATAAGTATCATGTATTATGATTTTATTAGGTTTAACCATAATCTTTAAATACCATTTGTTATAACTTTATTTGAAACATTAAAAGTAAAAAATAATTTTATTTTTATTTTTATAGAAAATAATTAAAAATACATAA
>JAHEPY010000065.1 GCA_019561565.1 Methanothermococcus sp. SCGC AD-155-M21 | reverse complement strand
ATATTAATATTAGATTTAGATATATGAATTAATAATGCTGATAGTTGTAAAAATATTATATATATACTTTTCTATTCAAATCCAAATAGAAAAATGAATATATAACTAAAATAATACATTCTATAGTAAATTATCAAATAATAGGAGTGGTTCCTATGAGAAAGTATGAAGATATGATAAATTTGTATGATGAAAAAGGCAATCTTGTAGATGAAAATATACCATTGGAGGCTATAAGCCCATTATATAATCCAGTTGTAAAAGAGATTGTAAAGAACATTAAAAGGACAGTTGCAGTCAACTTAGCAGGTATTGAAAACAGTTTGAAAACTGGTGCCATAGGTGGGAAGGGCTGTAAAGTTCCTGGAAGAACCTTAGACTTACCAGTCGTAGAAAACGCTGAAACTATTTTAGAAGAAGTTGAAAAAATTTTGAGAGTATCTCCTGAAGATGATACAGTCATTAGGGCAATTAACGGAGGTAAGCAAGCAGTTGTTCAGTTGCCATCTAAAAGATTAGAGGTATCTGCGGAGTATTCCGTATCCATGTTAAATACTGCAATGGCTTTAAAGGAGGCATTAATTAAAACTTTCAACATAGATATGTTTGAAGGTTCCCTAATTCATGCTGCCATTATGGGAAGATATCCTCAAGTGATGGATTACATGGGAGGAAATATTGCTTCATTATTGGGAGCCCCTTCAAATATGGAAGGTTTAGGTTATGCCCTAAGAAATGTTATGGTAAACCACTATGTGGCCACAACAAAAAAGGACATTATGAATGCCGTTGCATTGGCATCAATTATGGAACAAACTGCAATGTTTGAGATGGGAGATGCAATTGGTTCCTTTGAGAGGATGCACTTATTAGGTCTTGCATATCAAGGGTTAAACGCCGATAATTTGGTGATTGATTTAGTTAAGGCCAATGGTAAGGGAACAGTTGGTACAGTTGTGGCATCCTTGGTAGAAAGAGCCTTGGAGGACAAAGTAATAGCCGAAGATAAATCCTTAGATTCTGGATATAGGTTATACAAACCTCTGGATGTTGCTAAGTGGAATGCTTATGCAGCAGGAGGATTGGTTGCAGCCACTATTGTAAATTGTGGTGCAGCAAGGGCTGCCCAGAATATTGCATCAACAATCCTATACTACAATGATATATTGGAATATGAAACTGGTCTTCCAGGTACTGACTTTGGTAGGGCAGAAGGTACTGCAGTAGGATTCAGTTTCTTCTCACACTCAATCTATGGTGGTGGAGGTCCTGGTATATTTACAGGAAACCACGTAGTTACAAGACATAGTAAAGGATTTGCTATTCCTCCAGTATGTGCTGCAATGTGTACCGATGCTGGTACTCAGATGTTCTCTCCTGAAAAAACCTCAGCATTAGTTGGTGCAGTATACAGTGCCATTGATGAGTTCAGAGAGCCATTAAAGCATGTGATAGATGGAGCCATTGAAATAAAGGATAGTTTTTAATTACGTATAATAAACAAATTAGGTTATGAAAATGATAGAAATTGAGGTCTTCCCCCATAGATATTTAAAGGCCAAAACCACTGAAAGGTTTCTCAATGAAGTATATTCACTGAGTACAGTGGATAGAGTTATAATTCATGGCCAATCACTACCAAAAACTGTATATTATGGCCCTGCAAGGGGTACTCCTGTAAACCATCCTGAAAGGAAAATTATTGATGTCCATGGAGTCCCTGTGGAACTTACAGTGATGGCTGGACGGTTCTGGATAACCTTAGAGGATGATAGTGAAGTGGAAAAACTTGAAAATATCTGTAAATCTATGTTTCCTTACGGATATAACCTTAAAGTAGGGAAATTTACACGGGATAAATCCACAGTAACGGACTATATGAAGTACGGCGAAATATTGGTAAATAGGATGGATAGATCATTAATTGGATTAACTGATCCTAGAAGTAAATATGAATCATCAGTTAAAATCATACCAAAAAATGACAGTGATAAT
>JAHEPY010000064.1:16629-18049 GCA_019561565.1 Methanothermococcus sp. SCGC AD-155-M21 | reverse complement strand
GGACAATTATAGGTATTACTTAACTTCCTGCACATTTCACATCTTACTACTTCACCTTCCCCACAATTAGGGCATAAAAATCTTGTAGCATGTTCTCTTGGGGCTATTTCTGCATTACATGAAACACATACATATTTCAAACTATCACCATTTATTTTTTTTATTACTTTATATTTAAAATATTTTAATTTTTTATAAATCCACTGTAATCTTAGTATATATATCTTTATTATTTTTTAAGATATTTATTACTCTATTGGGATATTTCCCATTAACAACAAAACATTCCATACTGTGTTTTAATAGTAATTTTTTTAGGTAACTATCAACCGAAGTAAAACCTTTAATGAATTTTGCATTTATAGTATTTAATAGTTTTCCTTCAGGGTATCTATCATATATCCCATCTACATCAGTGACTATTATAAGTTTATTAAGTTTTAAAAGTTTACTAATATAGGCTGCTACTGAGTCTGAGGTAACCTCCCAGGAGTTTGGAAGTTCATCTGTGGACAATACAATTTTTGAGGGCAATAAAATAACAATGTCCTTCTTTTTTAATATTTCTTTGGCATCATATAAAGTATTTACTGTTTCAATATCCGACAACTCAGAGAAGTATATTCCCATCATATCCATGGAGAGTAGGGCTAATCTATGGGATGCCCTATTCCTCATTTTTATATTGCTATCCAATTCTCTAACCACATTGGCAAATTTTCCTCCCCCAGGAATTATAATTATTTTATTTTTAGCATTGCTAAAGGATTTTAATTCATTTAATAGGGGTTCTGAAAAGTGTGTTAAACTTCCCCCTATTTTTACTATATTTATACAGTCTAAGTTCATAGTATCTTCCGAAAAGTATATATATTATATTTATAATTTTATATTCCGTATTATATAATATGATAGGGATATTTATTATTAGGGGATATGGTGTAGTCTGGCCTATCATCGGGGACTCCAAGTGCCTATATGGACCTGGACTAAAGCCCGATGCAGGAGAAATCCCTGGACCTGGGTTCAAATCCCAGTATCCCCACTTTTTTATTATTTTAAGTTTTATTATATTGCCCTGTTATTTTTAACTTTTTTTATATTTATTTATTATTTTATATTTTTATTTTTATTTATTATTACTTTTTTTAGTTATTATATTATTTATTTTTAATTAAATTTTTATTATTTTTAGATCATTTTTTTATATTATTACATATTAATAGATTTTATGGTTTATATATTATAAATAAAAAAATAGTAGGATGTAATAATATGGAAGTTAAGGGTTTTGAAGAACTTAAAAAAACATTTGAGTTAAATAAAAAAAATAATATAAATAAAGATAATCCACAGGTTATAGTAGTTGGCCGTTCAAATGTTGGAAAATCCACACTTGTTAGGTTAATAACTAAAAAAA
>JAHEPY010000064.1:0-16619 GCA_019561565.1 Methanothermococcus sp. SCGC AD-155-M21 | reverse complement strand
GGTGATAGTTTGAAATATGTATGTGTTTCATGTAATGCAGAAATAGCCCCAAGAGAACATGCTACAAGATTTTTATGCCCTAATTGTGGGGAAGGTGAAGTAGTAAGATGTGAAATGTGCAGGAAGTTAAGTAATACCTATAATTGTCCTTCCTGTGGATATGAGGGACCATAATTTTATATAACCATAATATTTTTATAAAAATAATAAAAAATTAAAAAAAATAATTAAAAAGAAGAAATAAAGTAAAAATAAAAAAAATAAAAGATAAAATAATAAAAAAAATAAAAAAATAGGTGTTATATTATGGGAAATGTTATTGCAAAGATAAAGGTAATGCCTGTAAGTCCTGAAGTAAATAAAGAGGACTTAAAGGAAAAATTAAGGGAAGTTGTAGAAGGGACAGATGTAAAATGTAGGAATATTTCTGATGAACCCCTTGCATTTGGATTGTATGCAATATATGTCCTTGTAGAGATGGAAGAAAAGGAAGGGGGCACTGAACCCATTGAAAATGCATTAAATGAGTTGGAAGAAGTGGAAAGTGTAGAGGTAGTTGAAGTATCATTAGTTTAAATTAATATTCATTATTATTTTTTTAAATATTTTTTTATTTTTAAATTAATTTAAAATATAAAATATACTTACTTTTATAAGTTATATTTAAGATAATATGGTAAAATATATAAAGAAGTTTAATCAAATGAAGGAAGTTGTAAATCATTTGGAAAAAAAAGGGTACTCCATACGTATCTGTCATAATGGCAATTTAGTTTTGGAAACTGGAAGTAATAACCCTAATTATTTACTAAAAAACACTGTAGGCAATATAAAAATTCGTTATATTCCTGCTCTAAAACTAATATCAAAATTAGGACTATCCTTGATGGAATAGGCACATCCTATGTATTTAAAGGTATGTAATATATGAATAAATTCAAAAATATAAAAATTTAAAAGTATAAAGGTGAAACACATGGGTAAGTTGAAATATAAAGTTGATGTAGATTCAGATAAAACTGCCAAAGCCATGGGTAGATCCCTTAGAATTTCCAGGAAGCATGTTGTGGAGATTTGTAGGGAAATAAATGGAATGAAACTTGAAGATGCCATAAATTACTTAAATAGAGTAATAGAATTAAAACAGGTTGTTCCATTTAAAAGGCATGGAAAGGATGTACCCCATAAAAAGGGAAAATATGGATGGACAGCAGGAAGATTTCCTCAAAAGGCCTCAAGGGAGATATTAAATGTATTGAATAATGCAAAGAAAAATGCAGAGTATAAGGGATTAAATACAGAAAAACTTAGAATAAAACATATTTCCTCAAACAAGGGCTTTACTATAAAAAGATTCATGCCAAGGGCCTTTGGTAGGGCTTCCCCTAAGTTCCAAGAAACAGTGCATATACAGATAATTTTGGAGGAATATCACTAAATAATAATAATAATAATAATATTTAAATAATAAAAAAGGTGAAAAATAATGATTGAAAGAGAATTTATAAAGGAAAATGTAATGGAGACCTTAGTTGATGAATATCTTAAAAGTAAATTACCCAGGGCAGGCTACAGTTATATGGATATTAAAAAAACACCAGTTGGTACCAGAATTACAATATTTGCTGAAAAACCAGGTTTTGTTATTGGAAAAAGAGGTAGAATGGTAAAGGAATTAACTGAAACAATTGCAAAAGAGTATGGTGTGGATAATCCTCAGATTGAAGTTAAACAGATTGAAAATCCTGATTTAGATCCTGAAATTGTGGCTCAGAAAATAGCATCCTCCCTTGAAAGGGGTATGCACTTTAGAAGAGTTGCCCACTCTGCAGTTAGAAGAGTTATGGGGGCAAATGCAAAGGGTATTATAGTAATTATCTCAGGTAAATTAACAGGGGAAAGATCAAGAACTGAGAAATTCATGGATGGTTATATGAAACATTGTGGTGAGCCCTCAGAGGCCCTTGTTAAAAAATCCCATAAGTTGGCAAAATTAAAATTGGGAGTAATTGGAGTTACTGTAAAGATCATGCCTCCAGATGTAATGTTACCTGATGAAATTGTCATATCTGAGGATGTTGGAGAGGTAAAGGAAGTAAGTGAGGTTTCTGAAGAATAAATATTTATTTTATTAAAATAAGATTTAGGTGATGGAATGGCAATATTAAAGGCCCATGAAATAAGGGAAATGAGTATCTCAGAAATGAAAGAAAAATTGGCCGAGTTAAAAAGGGAACTTATGAAAGAAAATGCAAATAAGGCCACAGGAGGATCTCCTACAAACATTGGTAATATAAAGGAGATTAAAAGAACCATAGCAAGAATCTATACCATATTAAATGAAAAGGAAAGGAAGGAATTATTAATTAATAAATAAAAAATAACAAGTTATAAATAATTAATTAAAATATAATTAAAAACCAGATAAAATAAAAAAATAATTAATTAAAAAATAATAATAAAAAAATTATAAATAATTATAAATAATTATAATATATTGGGAAAATAAAAAAAGATATTAACTAAGAGGTGCAGTAATGCCTGAAATTTGTCCAAGGTGTGGACTACCAAAAGAATTATGTGTATGTGAAGAAATCGCAAAAGAAGAACAAAAAATAAAAATTTATGTTGCAAAAAGAAGATTTGGAAAGTTAATGACAGTGATTGAAGGTTTTGATGCTGATTTAATAGATATTAAGGACCTTGCTAAGAAGTTAAAGGATATCTGTGCATGTGGGGGAACTGTAAAAAAGGATTCCATAGAATTACAGGGAGACCATAGAAGAAAAGTAGGGGAATCCCTTGTAAAAATGGGCTTTTCAAAGGACACTATTGATGTTAGATAGATTAATCATAAAAATTAAAAAAATAAAAAAATTAAAAATATATTAAATAATAATCTTAAAACAGTAATGTTTATATACAACTTATGTTTCAATATAGCCAGGAATAAATTTTATTAAAGAATTATTATTTAATTATAATTATAATTATAATAAAGAACATAAGGATGCCATTGGCACACCCTTATGTTCTATCGGGTCAGGGGACGCCCAAATGATAACTCCACAAAACATACTTAGGCATGAATTAATTGGGTTGGATGTGGAGATCTTAGAATCTTCAAATCCCTCCTTAGTAGGAATACAAGGCAGAGTGGTAGATGAAACTAGGAATACCCTTATCATTGAAAGGCATGGCAATGGTAAGGAGATAATAATACCTAAGGACATTGCTACGTTTAAATTTAAATTGGAGAGCAAATCTGTTAAGGTATTAGGTAACCTCTTAATTGGCCGCTCAGAGGATAGATTGAAAAGAAAAATAAAGAAGATTTATCCCTATTAATTCTCTATTTTAAAGTCCCCAAAAATTAATTAATGCTATATTATATATCCATAATATAAACTTATTCATAATATGGCCATAGTTATGCACTTATTATACCTATAGGGCATTCATTTTATCATATTATGAATATTTCTATATTTATTAATATTATTATATTTATTAATAAATAATATTTTATTAAAAATTATTAATACTTGTAAAATATTTATAATACACCTATAAAACATTTAGAAAAAACCATTTAGGAGGTATATATTATGAAAAATATAGGAATAGATGTTAAATCTCCTGAAAATACCTGTGAGGACGATAACTGTCCCTTTCATGGTACCTTACCTGTAAGGGGCCAAATATTTGAAGGTACTGTGGTAAGTGATAAAGGTCATAATACCATCGTAATTAAAAGGGAAATTGTTGGATACATACCAAAATATGAAAGATACGAAAAGAGAACAACTACGATGGCAGCCCATAATCCCCCATGCATCCATGCAAAAGTAGGGGATAAGGTAAAAATTGCTGAGTGTAGGCCTGTTAGTAAAATTAAGTCATTTGTAGTTATTGAAAAAAAAGAACTTAGAGAAGAATAGGGAATAGGTGATTTTATGAAAGGATTTGGTTCAAAAGTAACAAGGGCCCTACCTAATGGAGCCAGATTGGTTTGTGCCGATAACACTGGAGCAAAGGAACTTGAAATAATTGCAGTTAAAAACTATAAGGGTGTGGCAAGGAGGCTTCCCTCTGCAGGAGTTGGTAATATGGTTTTTGTTTCTGTTAAGAAGGGAACTCCCGAAATGAGAAAGCAAGTACTACCTGCCATAATAATTAGACAGAGAAAGGAATATAAGAGGCCTGATGGTTCAAGGGTTAAGTTTGAAGATAATGCTGCTGTAATTGTTACTCCCGATGGAAATCCAAAGGGTTCAGAGATTAAAGGCCCTGTTGCCAAGGAGGCTGCTGAGAGATGGCCCGGTATATCAAGGCTGGCTAAAATAATTCATTAATTAAATTCATTAAATTATAATGAATATAATAATTAGAATAAATTAAGGTGGATAAAATGGTATCTTTAACAAAATCAAAACAGCCGAGAAAACAGAGGAAGGCATTATATAAGGCCCCCCTCCATACAAGAAATAAATTAATGTCTGCAGTCCTTTCAAAGGAGTTAAAGGAAAAATACAATAAGAACTCCCTTCCAGTTAGAAAGGGGGATATTGTAAAAATATTGAGAGGGGACTTTAAAAACATTGAAGGAGAGATAACTAAGGTGGATTATAAAAAATATAGAATACATGTGGAAGGAGCATTAAATAAAAAACAGGATGGAAAAGAAACACTCTATCCAATTCATCCTTCAAATGTTATGATTGTTAAATTGGAAGATTCCGATGAAAGGAGATTTAAATTCTTAGATAGGAAATAATTAAAATATATAATAGAGGTGCAAATATGGCAAGTAAGGGACCTAAAAGACATTTAAAGAGATTGCCGGCTCCAGTAAGATGGCAACTTCCAAGAAAAATTAAAAAATTCGTTACAAAACCCATGCCTGGACCCCATTCCATGGAAAACTCATTACCCCTCCAATTAATAGTTAGGGATGTTTTAGGTTATGCTGACAATGGACGGGAGGCTAAGAAAATCATTAAAATGGGTAAGATATTGGTTGATGGTGTTAAAAGAAAGGACCATAGATATCCAGTTGGATTAATGGATGTAGTTACCCTACCTGATTCAAATGAGAGTTTTAGGGTATTATTGGATAAAAAAGGTAGAATTACTTTGAAGAAAACTGATGAAGGCAACATAAAACTTTGTAAGATAAAAAACAAGACAGTGATAAAGGGAGGCCATATTCAATTAAATCTTCACGATGGTAGAAATTACATTGTAAAGGTTTCAGATGCTACAAAGGCCGAGGAAGATACTTACAAAACAGGAGACAGTGTTATTATATCCATTCCCAAACAGGAATTAATAAATCATATTGCCTTTGAAGAGGGTAAATTGGCATACATTACAGGAGGAAAACACGTTGGAGATATTGCAAAAATAGTTCATATAGAAAAGAGAAAATTATATCCTGATATAATAACCCTTGAAACAGAGGATGGAGAGGAGTTTAAAACTATTAGGGATTATATATTAATTATAGGAGATGAGAAACCTGTTTTACCCTCATTAAATGCATAATAATTAAAATTTAAAATAATTAAAATATGGTGGAAAACATGACATTCCAAGAAATATGGGAAAAACAGCCCATGAGCAAACCAAGGATTGAGAAAGTCACTATTAACATGGGAGTAGGTGAAAGTGGAGATAGGTTATTAACTGGTGCAAAGGTTATTGAAGAAATCACTGGCCAAAAACCTGTTAGAACCCTTGCAAAGCAAACAAACCCTGCATTTAGTATTAGAAAAAAACTTCCAATAGGATTAAAAGTTACATTAAGGGGTAAAAAGGCTGAAAATTTTCTAAAAAATGCTTTTATTGCATTTAAAGCCGCTGGAAAAACACTCTATTCTTACTCCTTTGACAGTAAAGGAAACTTTTCCTTTGGTATCCCTGAACATATTGACTTTCCAGGACAGAAGTATGATCCAGAAGTGGGCATTTATGGGATGGATATCTGTGTAACCTTTGAAAAACCAGGATATGGGGTTAAGAGAAGAAAGGCCAAAAGGAGTAAACTTCCAAAAAAACACCAGGTTAAAAAGTATGAGGCTATTGAATACATAAAAACCAATTTTGGCCTTGAGGTAATTGATGAGGAATAGATCTAAAATAAACCTATAAACCTATAAATTATTTGAAATGTATAAAGGAGTGAAAAAATGGCAAAGGCACCTTATAAGAAAAAGTATGGTTATGGTTCCAAAGTATGTAAAAGATGTGGAAGAAAAGGACCAGGAATAGTTAGTAAATATGGATTGAAGTTGTGTAGGCAGTGTTTTAGAGAGTTAGCACCTAAGTTAGGATTTAAAAAGTATGATTAAGGAAATTTAAGGAGGTATAAACATGAGTCTAATGGACCCACTTGCAAATTCATTAAACCACCTATCCAATTGTGAGAGAGTGGGAAAAAACATGGCATATATAAAGCCTGCTTCAAAATTAATAGGTAGAGTATTGAAGGTTATGCAAGATAAAGGATACATAGGAAACTTTGAATACATAGAGGATGGTAAATCTGGAATATATAAGGTAGAACTGATAGGGCACATAAACAAGTGTGGGGCAGTTAAACCAAGATATGCTGTTAAAAGGAACGAATTTGAAAAGTTTGAAAAGAGATACCTGCCTGCAAAGGGTTTTGGACTATTAATTGTAAGTACTCCAAAGGGATTAATGTCCCACGATGAGGCAAAATCCAAGGGCATTGGCGGTAGGTTAATTTCATACATATATTAAAAAATATTTTATTCAAATAACCCATAATAATCATAAAATTAATTAAAATTTTAAATAAATAATAATTATTAAAAAAAAATAAGAAAATTAAAAATTAAAAAATAAAAATAAAAAATAAATTAAAACATTAAAAATATTTAAAAAAATTAATATTAATCTTAGGTTTAGGAGGTATGGTTATGCCAGTTGCCGCTATAATAAGGGAAGAAATTGAAATACCGGATAATGTATCTGTGGATGTTAATGGCAGTGAAATAACAGTAAAATCCGGTGGAAAAGAACTTAAAAGGGTCCTTTCATATCCAGGTATTGTTATAAAAAAAGAAGATAATAAGGTAGTAATTGAATGTTTATATCCAAGAAAAAAGCATGCAGCAATAATAGGGACATTCCTATCCCATATTGAAAACATGATAAAGGGAGTAACTGAAGGATTTGAGTACAAGTTAAAAATAAGATATGCCCACTTCCCTATGAAGGTTGTTGTTAAGGGTAATGAGGTAATAATAGATAACTTCTTGGGAGAAAAACACCCTAGAAAAGCAAAAATTATGGATGGAGTTACTGTTAAAGTTAGTGGCGAAGATATTATTGTAAAGGGCATAGATAAAGAAAAAACAGGCCAAACTGCTGCAAATATTGAACAGGCAACAAGAGTTAAGGGAAGAGATATTAGGGTATTCCAGGATGGTATCTACATCATAGAAAAAGCCGGGAAAGTGCTATAAGGTGGTTTTATGAGTAAAAGAAGATTGTTGAGGCTAAAATTTAAAATGAAACAGAAAAAGCCTGATTTTAAGAGGCAGGAATGGTTTAAATGTAAGAGAATAGGAGTTAGTTGGAGAAAGCCAAGGGGATTACATAGTGGTATGAGAAAACAGTTAAAACATAGACCTGCAATAGTTAAAACTGGTTATAGATCTCCATCCTTGGTAAGAGGATTACATCCATCAGGATTAGAAGATATTCTTATTCGTAATGTAAAGGAACTTGAAATGTTGGATCCTAAAACACAAGGGGCTAGGATAGCCTCAACTGTAGGTAAAAGAAAAAAGATAGAGATAATTAAGAGATCTGAAGAGTTGGGCATATATCTGTTAAATATTTCTGATGAAAAGAAAATGGAACTTTTAACATTAAAAATTAAAAAACCAGATGGACCCTCTGAACCCTCTGATAGTGAAGAAGTGGAAAAGGATACTTTAAAAGAAAATGAGGAAGATGAAGTAGAAGAACAGTAGGAAGAATATAGATATTCTTTATAATAATATAAGGTGATATTATGGATGTATTAACCCAAAGAAAAATGGCCGCAAATCTGTTGGATTGTGGTATCGATAGGGTATGGATTGATCCTGAAAACTTGGATAAGGTTAAAATGGCCATTACTAAGGACGATATTAGAATGTTAATTAAAGATGGCATTATATTAAAGAAACAAAAGAAAGGAATAAGTAAAGGTAGGACTAAAAAATTAATGGAACAAAAGAGAAAGGGTAGAAGAAAGGGTCCAGGTTCAAGAAGGGGTGCAAAAGGAGCAAGAACTCCTAAGAAGAGAAAGTGGATAAACACCATAAGGCCATTAAGGAAAATGTTAAAGGATCTTAGAGAGGATGATCTCTTAGAAAAAAACGCCTATAGAAAATTATACAGGATGGCCAAAGGTGGAGCCTTTAGAAGTAAAAACCACATGAAACTATACATGGAGGAACATGAACTCTTTGTAAAGGAAACAAATGAATAAAAAATCTAAAAATTACGAGCATCCCTTTAAATTAATAATTAACATATGGAGGTTATAATATGGCACATAGTGCTAAGTACAGGGTTCCCTTTAGGAGAAGAAGGGAAGGTAAAACAGATTATAGATTAAGATTAAATTTACTACTATCAAAAAAACCAAGATTGGTTGTTAGAAAATCATTGAACAATATATCAGCCCAGATCATATCCTATGATGAAAAGGGAGATAAGGTACTTATATCAGCCCATACCAAGGAACTTGTAAAAATGGGATATAAGGGCCATTGTGGAAATTTGCCTGCAGCCTATTTAACTGGATTATTACTTGGTAAAAAGGCCCTTAAAGAGGGATATGAAGAGGCCATACTTGATATAGGATTACATGGTGCTACAAAAGGAGCAGCAGTCTTTGCCATTTTAAAGGGAACTGTTGATGCTGGGATGGACATACCTCATGGTGAGAGCATACTTCCTGAGGAGAGTAGAATTAATGGATCCCATATTAAAGAGTATGCTGAATTGTTAAAGGAAGAAGATAGTGAGAAGTACAACAAACAATTTTCCAAATACTTAAAAAACGGATTAAATCCTGAAGATTTACCTGAGCACTTCGAGGAAATAAAGAATAAGATTATAAATATGTAGGCCTTATAATAAAAAGGTGAAATAATGGCAATTGAAAAAAGAAAGTTTAACATGGAGGCCTGGGAACCTAAAACCCAGGTTGGAAAAATGGTAAAAGAAGGTACCATTACAGATATGGACTATATATTGGATAAGGGATTACCACTGTTGGAACCAGAGATTGTAGATGCCCTTATTCCAGATATTGCAGAACAAGTGTTAGATGTATCCCTTGTTCAGAGAATGCATAAATCAGGTAGAAGAGCAAGGTTTAGAGCCACTGTTGCAATTGGAAATAAAAATGGATATGTTGGAGTAGGAATGGGAAAGGCCAAAGAAGTAGGTCCTGCAATCAGAAAGGCTATTGCCCATGCAAAGTTATCATTAATTAGAGTTAAAAAAGGATGTGGATCTTGGGAATGTGGCTGTGGAAGACCCCATTCCATACCCTATGCAGTAAAGGGTTCCTGTGCAAGTGTAAAAATTGAGTTATTACCTGCTCCAAGGGGAGTAGGATTGGTTGCGGGGGATGTTGCTAAAACAATACTTGGATTGGCAGGAGTAAAGGATATTTGGACCAAAACCTTTGGAGACACAAGGACAACCTATAACTTTGCCATGGCGACCTTTGATGCCCTTGATAACTTAAATCACATTAGATACCTACCTGATCATAAGAAGGTACTTGGAATTAATGAGGGAAAGGTTTATTAAATTAATATTTAAATAATATATTTGATTATTTATTATTAATTAAATTAATTAAATGCTTAGGATTATAATTCTAATATATGGAATTATTAATATAATTTTAAAATATATTTTATATTTTTATTAAGTTAGATATTTTTTAAGGTGATGAAAAAATGGCTTACGCAGTAGTAAGGGTTAGAGGTAGCGTAGGTGTTAGAGGGGATATTGCAGATACCCTTAAAATGTTAAGATTACATAGGGTAAATCACTGTGTAATAATCCCAAACACTGAAACATATAGAGGTATGTTAAATAAGGTAAAGGATTATGTTACTTATGGGGAAATTGATAAGGATACCTTAATAAAATTAATATTGAAAAGGGGAAGATTGCCTGGAAATAAAAGATTAAATGAGGAAAAAATTAAGGAATTAACAGAATTATCCATTGAGGATTTATCTGAAAAAATTATAAATGGAGAAATTAATCTAAAAAACACGCCATTAAAACCAGTTTTCAGACTACATCCTCCAAAAAAAGGATATGACAAAGGAGGTATTAAAAAGCCCTTTTCAGTAGGGGGAGCCCTTGGTTATAGAGGATCTGAAATAAACAAACTATTGGATAAAATGATTTAAAGCCTTATTAAGGTGATTTTATGATAAGAAAAAGTAGAAAAATTACAAAGTTGAGAGGTAGTAGAACCTGTGGATATGGAGCTGCCAAGAAGCATAGAGGGGCAGGCCATAGAGGAGGTAGAGGTTTAGCCGGAGGGCATAAACACAAGTACCTCCATATTGTAAAGTATATGCCAGATCACTTTGGAAAGTACGGATTCAAAAGACATCCTAGTTTAATTAAAAAACTAAATACCATAAATTTGGGAGATATTGACGAATTGGTATCTAAGAATAAAGATGCCTTTGAAGTTGAAGACAGAAAAATTGTAGTGGATATAACAAAATACGATTATGAAAAGGTTCTTGGAAAGGGAAAACTCTCCTCTCCAATGATTATAAAGGCCCTGGAATTTTCAGAGAAGGCTAAGGAAAAAATAGAATCTATTGGTGGAGAAGTTGTTGAGTTATAATTCCATTAGAACAAATCTTTTAATTATTCTATTATTATTTATTATTTTTGAGGGACAATTTTATATGGATAGGGGTATTCTATCCAAAAATTATCCTAAAATATATAAATATATCAATAATAACCCATCTTTAAAAAATTTTTTTATAATGTTTTTAATTTTTTTTTAGTTATTTATTTTTATTTAGATATATTTTAAATAGTTTTAAATATATTTTAGATATATTTATGTTAGATTTATAGGATATGATTAGGATATTCTGTACATTTTATCAATTAATTAATAGATATTAAATTAATTAAAAGGCATAAATATTATGGTGATATTTTGGAGGCGTTTCTTCATAAAATAAGACCTATCTTGGAGTATATTCCCGAAGTTAAAAGGCCTGAAAGGGATATTCCCTTTAAGGAAAAATTAAAATGGACTGGACTGGTATTGATACTCTACTTTATAATGGGTACCATTGATATATATACCGGAGGAGCCCAGATTCCTCCAATGTTTGAATTCTGGCAGACAGTAACGGCATCTAAGATGGGTACATTGATTACCTTAGGTATTGGGCCCATCGTTACAGCAGGAATTATAATGCAACTATTGGTTGGATCTGAAGTGATAAAATTGGATTTATCCAATCCAAGTAATAGGGCAATGTTTCAAGGACTTCAAAAATTATTTGCAATATTCCTATGTTTCTTAGAGGGCGTTCTGTTTGTTGGAGCCGGGGCATTTGGAGCATTATCTCCTCCTATGATGGTGGCATTAGTTCTCCAGTTGGCAATTGGGGCAATACTTCTAATATACTTAGATGAAATAGTTTCAAGATATGGAATAGGTTCAGGTATAGGATTATTTATTGCTGCAGGAGTATCTCAAACTATATTTGTGGGATCCTTTGGTCCAGAGGGCTACTTCTGGAAATTCATAAATGCCATGATACAGGGGGCACTTGGTACAGCCTTGGAATTTATATTGCCAATATTGAGTACCATAGTGATATTCTTTATTGTGGTATATGCTGAAAGTTTAAGGGTAGAAATACCCTTGGCCCATGGAAGGGTAAGGGGGGCCGTAGGTAAGTATCCAATAAAATTCATATATGTATCAAATCTTCCAGTTATTCTTGCAGCAGCATTATTTGCAAATATCCAATTATGGGGTATGTTTTTGGAAAAGATGGGTTTTTCAATAATGGGAAACTATGTAAATGGTAGGGCTGTAGATGGGATAGCCTACTACTTTACAACGCCCTATGGATTATCCAGTGTACTCTCAGATCCAATCCATGCCATAGTATATATGGTTATGATGATAATATTCTGTGTAGTATTTGGGGTATTCTGGGTAGAGACCTCTGGCCTTGATGCCAAATCCATGGCCAAAAGACTTGGGGGCCTTGATATGGCCATAAAAGGATTTAGAAAAAGTACAAAATCCATTGAGCAAAGGTTAAAAAGATATATTATGCCTATCACAGTTATGAGTTCAGCATTTATTGGATTACTTGCAGCAGGGGCTGATTTCACAGGGGCCCTTGGTGGAGGTACTGGGGTATTACTTACAGTATCCATAGTATATAGGATGTATGAACAATTAATTCAAGAGCAAATCTCAGAATTACATCCTGCACTTGCAAAGTTTATTAAAAAATAGATTTAAATTAATTTTATATTTATTATCTATTTAATTTTAAATATTTTATTTTTTTAATGATTATTATTTTTTTAATAATAATTTTAATTTTATTATTTATTTTTGACTTATAATTCCAAATAAAAGAGCAACTATACCAAAAAATATACCTATACTCCAAATAAATATAACAATTTCATATTCTCTCATAGGGTGCTTTTTTAAAATAATCCTTGGAAGGGACAAATACCCTCCAGATACATAAAGTTTTCCATCCTCTCCCAATTTTGTAGGCGTATGATCCTCTCTTTTGGTAACTCCTGCTGATATATACTTTAATAGGGCATCAATGATATAGGGTATCATTATTATAATATATTCAAAAATTAAATTATATTTTATAGCAATTGTAGCAAGAAATGCTCCAATTGGTAATGTTCCAACATCTCCAGGGAATACCTTTGCAGGAAACTTGTTTAACAAAAAAAAACCCATATAGGATGCTATAAATATCATAACTAATTTAAAACCACTATATTCTCCATTCAATAATAAAATTAACCCTAAAAAAAATGTGGATATTATTCCCAATCCAATCTCCAGTCCATTGAATCCTGCCAACATATTTGTAAAATTTGAGGATATGGACACTCCTATGGCCATAATAATTATTTTAAAGGGATCAAAACCAAATAACATATATCCTATAATTCCTCCAATCAATCCAAGTAATATAAGTTTTTTAAGGGGAGTTAATTTAAATAGATCATCATACACACCTATACCTCCAACTAACAATAATACTAAGGATAGTATAGGATTAAGGGGTATTAATACTAAAGAGGCTATTAGTACTGGGATTATGCCTCCCATTTCAGGAATTTTATTTTTATTTTTTTTATGTAGATCAATACCATATTTGTAATTTATCATTATCTTTATAAAAATCCTTGTAAAACAGTAGGAGGATAATAAAATCACCAACAATAATAACCCAAAAAAATAATAATTATTAAAAAAAATCACTTTTTCACCTATTACCTCCTTACATACTAATTAATGAAAATATATTATAATTTTTTATTAATTATTAAATTAATTATTAAAATTATTAAATTATCTATTTAATTATTTATTATTTAATTGCTTAATTATTTATTGGTTATATAATAAAATAACTCTAAAGCATCATCCATTTCTTCCAATCTCTTTATATTTATGGTTTTTACATAATTTATATTATCAACATCCTCTTTCTCTAAGACCAATAATGAACCACTATTCAATATACTTGATAATTGATTTACAATCAACATCTTTTTCTTAGTTTCTTCAGTCTCCCTTTCCTCTATATTGGTTAGCAATAGGGAGTTATTAGATAGGCCCTCCCCTCCATACTCTTCAACAGTGGCAGATTCAATGCCCTCTTTTTCTACAACAGCATCAAATGGAGCCCTTTTAGTTTCTGTTATGTTAAATCCCAACTGATTAAATAGGTCCATAACATATAATTTAAAATCTCCTTCCTCCCCTTCCTCTTCAATGTATTCCTCTCCTTTACATTTATTAAGATTATTACTCCTGGAACATATTTCTCTTTCGGCTTTTTCATTGAAGTCAATATCTAATTCCAAAGGAATATCCTTTATAAGGGGAACATCTAAATATTCCTCTATCTTTAAGGCCACCTCTATGGTTGGATTGGCCATATTTTGTTCATACTTATATATCATCTTTCTTGAAACATTTGAATACTCTGCCAACTCCCCAATTGATATATTTAACTTTTCTCGAACAGTTCTTAATCTATTGCCCTCAATATTTACAAAGAACCCTCCCCGTCCTGCATATACAATTGGAGGGCTACCCCTTAAATATAATTCAAATGTTTTTAGAGTTATTGATTTTATATTGTGCCGTTCATATACTACCCCCTCCTCCATAGGGAGATTTCTTGTTCTAAGTCCAATTAACAATGGAGTGGCATTTAATATCTTAGATATTTTTATAAGTTCCATTGATTGTTCATTGCTTAAACTATCTATATTTTTTAATATTTTTATTAAATAATTTAAATTATTTCTCCTGGCAAGTATATCAAAACATGATCTACCAAATGTTTGGGATACTATAAAATTGAATCTCTGCAACATAGCAATACATTCTGATATAATAATCTCTCTCATGATTATCCCCCCTATTATTATATGAGTTATACATAAATTTTATTAATATGATTAATATTATTATATATAATCGCCAATATTTATAAATTATCATACTATTTGGTGAATCCCAATGATGGAACTTAGGGGAAAATCCATAAAGGATATTATTTTAAAATTAAAGAATATTGATATTAAAAATGAAGAAAGGATATATATTAACACTGAGTTATCAAAGGACTTAATTATATACCTATTGGAAAATTCCAATGTGGATACAATATATCTATCTATTTCCAAGTATAATCGTACAAATAAAAAACTTATTGCAGCCTTGGAAAATATTGGATTAAATGTTAAACCTTTAAATGTAAAGACTGGAAGGCCCTCTAAGAATGAAGATATAGTTGCTAACCATCTTGATAAAAAGCCATTGGAAATTTCAAAAATAACTGGAATAAACCCAAAGACTGTTGAATATCATTATTATAAACTTAAAAATAATATTATAAAATAAAAAATTAATAATAAAATTAATAATAAAAAAATATAATATTAAAAATAATAAAATTAAGATAATAACTAATAAATAAAAATATTATTAAAAAATATTATTAAATAAATAATAGCATTAAGTATGATTAAAAAAATAAAATTTAATATACTTAATTATTCCATTAATCCTAATTTTTCAAGAACTGGATCACAGGATATAAAGTGCAAATTAAGGGCAACATCCTCAGGTTTCATACCCATGGCAAGACCTAATAACTGGGAGTAGTGTATAACTGGTAGTGAATATTCCCTTCCAAACTTTTCCTTTATTTCTATCTGGCCCCTATCAAATTGTAGGTGGCAGAAGGGACATACCTCTGTAATACAATCTGCTCCAGCAGCAAGCATATTTTTAATTTTTGACTCGGTGATATTTAGTGCAGTCTCTAAATCCCTTGCCCTTACACCTCCACCAGCACCACAGCACATCTGTTTATCTATGTAGTTTATTGATGTAGCTCCAATTGCCTCTACAAGGGCATCAAAGGATTTTGGCCTCTCTGCACTTTCAATATGTTTAATATCTGTTGGTTTTAAATAATGGCATCCATAGTGAACAGCAATATTTAAATTAAGGGGCCTTTCAACTTTTTCGGCTATTGCATCAGCGCCGTAATCAAAATATAATACCTCAGGAAGGTGCCTTACGTTTATATTTCCATTATACTCATAACCATATTTTGAAAGGGCTTTATTTACCTTTTCCCTTGCCTTTTCATTATCATGTAATATATGATTTGCCTCATATAGGGAACCATAGCATCCATTACATATGGTTAATACATCCATTTCATTTTCCTCTGCAACACATAGGTTTCTTGCTGCAAGGGTTAACCATGTTGGTAAGTCAAAGGAACCAAAAACCCCTGGTGCTGGACAGCATGAGGCCTTTTCAAATGGATGTAGTTTTATGCCCAATTTATCCAGGGCCTTGTAGGTTGCACTTTCGATACCTGGATATCTATTAGGTGCTATACATCCCAAAAAGAATATATACTCCAAATCTTTCATAATTTCACCATTTTATATTCTCTTTTTTTCTTTTTATAAAATTTTTTTATTTTTATTAAATTATATTATAACTCTTTATGGTCTTTTGTTCAATCTTTTTAGGTATAATTAGCCTCATCCTATAACTCCTGTTAGGTTTGCTGTTTTTTACTTATTCCACTATAGGGATGCCCTATAAAGCAAAGTCTTTTAAGGATCCATATGTCTTTTTTTAGATTTTTATCTTTCTATCCCTTCTTTTTAGATTTTTTTATTATTTATTTTATAAATTCCCTTTCATCCTCTTTATATTTTTATTCCCTACAATAATTTTTTATTTTTTTAATGCCCTAATT
>JAHEPY010000063.1 GCA_019561565.1 Methanothermococcus sp. SCGC AD-155-M21 | reverse complement strand
AATCTAAGTTAGAAGGACTTAAGTATTTCCATTTATTAGTACTTTATTCTCTTTATTTTTTACTATATTATTTATGTTATAGGTTATAAGTTTAAGATATTATGCTTTTGACTATATATTTTTAATAACCCTAGTTCCCATCACCCCTTAACTGATAAAAATTAAAAGCCAACAGACTAAGAATAATCTTAACAGCCAGACCTCTTCTACTTACAGGTCTTATAAATCTCAGTCCAAGGTTATCTACAACTGAGAAAAGTGTTTCAATTTTCTTTCTCAGTTGGCCTTAGATGGATAGTGTTCATCNACAATTGGCTTATTAATTCCCTTATCCTGTCTGTCTCCTTAATGTATTTTTTAATAGGTTCATAATCTTTATATAGGTTATTTTAGAATATATTATTTTTGATGGGAAGTAAGGTATCATAAATTATAATAATTTTTATGAATAATATCAATATTATTAAATATATTGTAGTATATTTATATTGTATTGTATTTATTGAATTATTAAGGTGGTATTTTGAAGTGTGATGAAGAATCATTTACAGCAAAACTTATAGGTATAGTATCTGTTGAAGAGGGGTTAAAAAGTGATATTTCAGATTGTATAAGGGTTAGGGCCAATATGGAAAATAGAGAATTAAAGAATGATGATATTGTGGCAATATTCAATATAACAGGTACTACCAGTTATCAGGTTTTTTTTATAGATGATTACAGTAGTTTGGATTATATAAAATCAGAGTTTAGGAAGTTGAGGACTTTATTAAATTATGATTCAGAAAATATTCTAATTACATACATAGACAAAATGGAAAAAGTAAAGAATAATGATAATTTAAATAAGGGTTAATTTAGGACATTAAATAAAAAAAATAATAAGAATATAAAAAAATATAAAAGTAACATAAAATTTATTATTTTAAAAAAGTTATATAAAGAATAAAAAATAAATAGAAAGAAAAGGAATTTATAAATATAAAACATCTACAGAAATTTTAAAGTTCTTAGGGGATAGGTTTAAGATATTTTTGCTTAACTTGATTTAATATTAAATTGGGGTAATTATGAACAGAAGTATAAAAAATGCTCACGGCATAGAGAAACAATGGGTTGTATTGGAGGAACTTGCCACTAAATTAATCCATAATGGAAAAGTAATTCCTGAAGAAGTATTTTTTAGACTAAGGATTGCAAATAGTATAATATCCTACTATCTAATTGATGAACATGCATCCATTGACATGTTGATGAAGGCAAACAATGAACTTTCAAAAATACAATCAGTACTCTTTAGTTTATGTGATAATAAACTTGCAGAGGAATACTTGGACAAGTTATCTAAAGCCATGAGAAATGATTTAGATGTGGAGTTCCCAATTAATAGAAATAAATTTAATGTGGAAGTTAAAAAAAGAAAAAATGTTGAAGCCATAAGGGTAAAATTAAATAATGACCTTCAATCAGAAATATTAAGTGATTTAAGTGAATGGTATGGCGTTATCTTTGAATATAGTGGTGAATTGGACAACACCATAGTAATTGAAGGTAGTAAGGATAGAGTAAAAAATGCATTAAAAAATTTTTCCATAATATGGAAATTTCAAAGGGATAATATAATATCCTAATTTTTAATAGATAATAAAGATTTAATTATATTATTATTTTATTTTTTAAACCAATTAATTTTATCAATTATTGGTTGGGCAATAGCCTTCTCAAAATCTCCCTTTTTATTTTCATCCTCTACAATATCACTATCCTCCTTTTCTGTACTTACTTTTTCCCTTGCAACATCTTCTTTGCTATTTTCATTATTTAATTTTTTCTCCTTCTTTTTATCTAATTTTTCCTTATCAAATATAAAATCATCCTCTATTCTAATTACATCATCTGCAATGTTCTGGATTGCTAAACTGAAGCCAGGTTCTGCACCAATTACTATTATTCTTTTTCCATGCTCCTTTGCAATTCTCATTGCTGGAAGAAAATCTGCATCTCTGGTCATGTAGGCTATTGTATTTACATTCTTATTGAATACCAACTCTGTACCTCCCACAGCCATTTCAACATCAACATCTCCAGCAGTAATTTTTGGCTCAAAACCATTTACTTCATTTAATACATTTTTTACTTCATCTATTGAGTTACAATTTTCAATTTTATTGATATATAGGGTATGTTGTGGATCACCGGGGTATTGTAAAAACATCTGGTTTGTAGTATTTATTGCTCTATCTTTGGCCTTCTCCAAGGCTATGGTCCTTTGATGGGCTTCCTCCATCATGTTGTTATATATATTGAAAGCTATAAATGATAACCCTGATACTACAACTACTACCAATAATATATATACATATTTCTTTGAATTAGATTTAGATGCCCTTTTACCCTTTAATTTTTTTAATTTATTGGTGTAATCACTGTTTTCATTATTGGGTGTACCTTTATCAATATCCTCAACCATAATATCAATCTCCAAAGTTATAAAATTATAATAACATAATATACCTCAACATTGTATTTATTTAACATATATTATAATATAATTATTTTTATTTTATAATGTATTGTTTACAATATATTATATTTTTTATTATTATTTATATTTATTTATATTTTTTACTTCAATTACCGTTGTAATAGTTTTTATATTTTTTTATATGTTAAATTCCATGTAATTAAATTACATATAATAATTTTAATGATATATATAATTATAGCAGAATATATAATAATTAATATATAAAAAATCATCCAGGGATATTATGGTTAATGATAGGATTAAAACCCATATAATTGAAGAATGTAAAATATTGGCATCTGATTTAATTAAAATAAATTCGGTAAATCCTTCCTTTGGAGGGGTTGGAGAAAAAGAAAAGGGTAATTATATTTTAAATAAATTAAAGGAATATATAAATAAATATAATATTAAAAATTGTAGTATTACCAACTATGATACATTGGACGATAAAAATATAGTTAGACCAAATATTGTGGCAAAATTAGATTTTAAAAGGGATAAAACATTGCATATTATATCCCACATTGATACTGTGCCTGAAGGAGAATTGAATCTCTGGAATCATTCCCCCTATGAACCTATTATTAAAAATGGGGTAATATATGGAAGGGGTAGTGAGGACAATCATAAGGGTATTGTATCTTCATTATTACTATTAAAATTAATATTTGAAGGTAGGGATAGAGATTTTAATCCAAAGTATAATTTAAGTCTAATATTTGTGTCCGATGAGGAATGTGGTAGTAAATATGGTATTCAGCATTTATTAAAATACGAGAGTGAAATATTTAATAAAGGGGATTTAATAATAGTACCTGACTTTGGAACTCCAGAGGGTAATTATATTGAAATAGCGGAGAAAAACATCCTATGGCTTAAATTTAAAATTAAAGGAAAACAGTGTCATGGCAGTACTCCCAATGATGGTATAAATGCAAATGTCTTGGCATTTAACTTTGCCAATAATCTTTATAATAGGTTATATTCTAAGTATGACAGAAGAGATAATTTATTCTCTCCACCCTATTCCACATTTGAGCCCACAATGATTACCAACAATGTGGAGAATATAAATACTATTCCAGGATATGTTGAACTTTACTTTGATTGTAGGATATTACCTGATTATACTACCTATGATTTATTAAGGGATATTGAAGAATTTATAAAATACTTTAAAGATAATATTGAGAAGTATATAATACATTACGACAATAAAAATGATATTACTATTGAGTATGAAGTAATACAGGAGGAAAGTTCCCAGAAAACATCAGAAAACTCTGAAATAGTTATTGAATTAAAAAATGCTATAAAAAAAGTATTAAACAAAGAGGCGATCCTATGTGGTATGGGGGGAGGTACAGTAGGGGCATTTTTAAGGGCAAAAAATTATGATACAGTTGTATGGGGAATTGGAGATGAAACTGCCCATCAACCTAATGAACATATAAAAATTGAGGACTTATTAAACATGGCCAAGATATACTATGAAGTATTAAGGGATTAATTTTAAATAGTTTTTAAAAATTCCTTAAAGTTATCCAATGCCCTTTTTCTATGGGATATTTTACTTTTTTCTTTTATATCCATTTCTGCAAATGTTTTCTCTTCTCCCTCGGGTATAAATATACTATCGTATGCAAAACCATGGCCTTTACTTCTTATATCATGGGATACTCTCCCATTTACAACTCCCTTGAATAATTTTACTCCGTTTTCATCACAGTATCCTATTACACTTTTAAAGTATGCTCCCCTATGATTCCCCCCTTTGCCCTCTAAAAGTTTTAATATTCCCTTATTCCCTATTGTTTCCTGTACATACCTTGAATAGGTACCTGGAAAGCCCTTTAAAGTTTCTACAAAGAATCCACTGTCCTCCACAATCACTGGCTCATTTATTTTTTTATGGACATACTTTGCTCCAAACACTGAAACCTCCTCCAAGGTACCTTGAATCTCAGGATAGGGAAGGTTTATCTGTTCAATTGATATATTATTTATATCACTTAAAATTATGTTTAATTCCTTAACTTTATTGAGATTTCCTGTGGCAAAGTATATTTTCCTCATAAAATTACCCTCATTAAATCCTTTATTTTTAGTAGGATATGGCATAAATAAAATAATAAATAAAAGTAATATAAAAAAATTATAGTCAAATGCATAACACATTAAACTTATTTCTTTAAAAACTTTAAAATACTCTTTGTAAATAAGTATGAATAGCCTGTAGCATTATAATTCCTATTTCTCTGCTGCTTTTCTAACACCCATTCCGCTGTAGGGATGCCTTATGAAGTAAAGTCTTTTAAGGACTCTTATGTCCTTTTCAATCTTTCTGATCTTTCTATCCCTTTTTCTTCCGATAGATGTTTTATAACCTTATAAATTCCTTTTCCTCCCATGTATTTAATTGTTTATTTTTAGCACAAATAGTTTTGTTTAAGACAATAATAAAATTTATTAAAAAATGAAATATAAAATGATTATGGAATAGCATAAAATAATTTAATATTTATAAATTAAAAATCTTAAATAATCTCACTTAATAAAGTATATACCCTCATGACCTGTAATAATATTTTTACCCATAGACTTTATTTTTTTAAGTGTTTTTAATGCTAATTTTTCATCAATATTTAATTTTGGTTCTATATCATTTAATATATTATCCTTTAAAGGGGAGGCATCTCCAACTATGATATAATCCATATATATAACAGATATACTATCCTCAGTATGTCCAGGAGTTTTTATAATCTCTATCTCCCTATCCTCAAAGGATTTATAATTTTCATAGTCAATAATCCTTGCATTTTTAAATAGATCATTATTCTCCACATGGTCCCAATGGCTATGGGTATTTATTACAATATCTATATCCTCAGGAGATAAACCTAACTTTGCCAATCCCTCTATTATTATATCCCTTTTGTCTTTGGAGGAGGTATCCACTATTATATTATGCTCCTTAGTTTTAATAAATGTTACAGAGGAGGATGCCTCAAGTATTTTATTTCCCTCTCTTATTAAATTGCCATCATAAATTACTTTTAGCATAGTTATTACCATATTTTTTTTAATTATTTTATTTTTTTATTATTATTTTTTTATTGTAATACCACATAATTTTTAAATAATACTTTCTATTTTTCTTTTCATAACCTTAATATCTGGTTTTATGCCTGTCCATATCTCAAAGGCTATGGCCCCCTGATAAACTAACATTCCAAGTCCATTGATGGTTTTTGCTGCCCTATTTCTAGATTCTTTTAAAAGAACAGTTTCTCTTGGATTATATATTAAATCCATTACTACCATATCTTTATTAATTTTATCCACATCTATTATGGGCTTTGTATTGATATTGGGATACATACCAACAGGAGTGGTGTGAATAATTATATTGTAATCCTCAATATCTATATTTAGGCCCCCATAACCTATGTTTTTATTTAATTTCTTAGATATATCCTTGGCTAAGGTTTTTGCATTTTCAACTGTTCTATTAACAATAGTTATAGTATTATCCTTTGCCAATTCAAATGATACTGCCCTTGCAGCACCCCCTGCACCAATTATTAAAATATTTTTTCCCTTTACCCTACCTGTCTCCTCTTCAAGGGACATTCTAACTCCTAAGCCATCGGTATTGTATCCAATTGCTTTATTGTCCTTAATTTTTACAGTATTAACAGCCCCTATAAGTTGGGCCTCATTATCTATTTCATCTAAGTATTTAATTATCTCTACCTTATGGGGCACTGTAACATTAAATCCTGAAAATGTTCCAAGGGCCTTTGCTCCATTGACAACATGCTTTAAACTATTTGGATGCACATCAAAGGCTAGATAAACATAATTTAAATTCCTATGCCTTAGTGCCTCATTATGCATAATAGGAGATAGGGAATGCTCCACTGGATGGCCAATAAGTCCTAAAAGTTTAGTTTTGGAATCTATCATAGTTATTCTACCTAATATTTTATTTCATTGTTTTTATTATATTATTTTTTTAATTTATTTTTTAAAGCCTATTTAATAACTATACTTTTTATGGAATCCACTACATAATTTACCTGCTCCCAGGTTAGGCTATAAACACTCATCTTTATTTCCTTAGTAACTCCTCTTGTTATGCCCCCAATACCCCTTTTTTTCAATTCATCATAAAAGAAATATCCTTTTCTCTTATCCCTCTGGGCTATTTCATCAAGTATGGGTGTTTCAAATTTAATTAAATCATGCTCCTTGGGCCTTACTCCTATTTGTTTGAAACCTATTTTTTCCAATTCCTCTACAACATACCTTGTCTTTTTTAATTCCACCTCCCATTTTTTAACCCTCTCTAAGATATATGGGAAACTAACCATAAGGGATATTAATGGAACTCCCCTACTGGTACATCCAAGAAATTCCACCTCTTTAACAGGGTAGTCCTTTGAAGTTTTTAATACCTCTCCTGCGAATTCATCTCTCATTGATAATATCCCTATTGGACCAGATGAGGCCATACTCTTATGTCCTGAGCAGGCTAAAAAATCTGCTTTTAACTTTTTTCCCTTAACTGGCATTCTACCAACAGTATAGGCACAATTTAATAAAAATGGATATCCCTTTTTTTTTGCTATTTTTCCCACTTTTTCTGCATCAGTTAAGTTTCCATAGTTTCCATCAACATGGGTAAGTAATATTAAACCAATATTTCCTCCCTCATCCTCTATTTTTTCGATAGTCTCCTTATATTTCTGAGGATCTATTTTATAGATAGGGTATCCATTATTTTTAACCTTAGCATAGTTTAATTTGGCCCTTTCTATTGCGACATAGGATGTATAGTGAGCATTTTCGTCCAATATTACATAATCTCCTTCTTTACATAGGGAGTGCATAACTATAAATTTACTTTCCCTTGCCCCATGGGTGGTTCTTGAGATGTCCATGTCTAAAAACTTTGAGAGATCATTTAAAAATTCACATATTGAAGGGGTTTTTACCTGATCAAGGCGCCCTCCACAATAATCACAAACACTGTATCCATCCCAGTATTCATATATTGCTTTTTTTGATTCCACTGGAGGAACACCACCCCTTTGGATGGGATTTAAGTTTATAAATTCCCTTTCAATATGTCTTTCAATATTTTTGTATTTATCCAAGTTTATTTTTTCCATAAACTCACCTAATTAAATAAAATAAAAGTTAAAAAAATAAAGATATTTAAAATTAAAGGATATTATAAAATTAAAGATAATATATTAATTAAAAACTATAATATATAAAAATAATCATTTTTAAATTATGTAAAAAAGATATAAAAAAAATAAAAATTATTTTAATTAATTTATTATTTCTAATTATTCCTTAGATTCCATTTCCATCTCTGCACATTCCTCTGTAATCTCCTCCTCTGCAGGAGAATCTGAAGTTTCCTCCTTAGTTTCCTGCTCAGAAGTCTCTACAGGCTTACCAAACTCTAAAACCTCCGATTTATATATTTCTACCCTCTTCATTGGGAATATTTTTTTACATTCTCCATATATTTTAGAGCCTAATCCTCCCAATAACATAGATTNAACAAATTCTGGGAATGTTTGATTTTTAGCAGTTTCTCCAACTATTTCTTCCATTTTTTTTCTTATGTCTCTTTTATGGCAGTCTCTTGCCCTAACTGCTGTTAATACCATGGCCTTTACTCTTATTTTATAACCATCCTTTGTTTTAACATCAGTAATTGTTGTTATTTTACTTCGTCTCCTCCTAATTAAGGACTTTAAATACTCCCTTGTGGTATCATGGCCAACAAATTGAGTTGTAGCATTATTGCCACTAACTCCATTTATTTTAAAGTACATTCTTACCATGTGTTTTGAATGGTCATTAGTTAAATCCTTTAAACTAACCTCTGCCACTCTTCCAATAACATTGGATGGATCATTTGCTGGGGTTTGGCCTATTAAATCTCCTCCAAATGATTGGGGCGTATATATGTTATACCAGGATTTTGTTTTCCAAGTATCTCTGGCAACTCTTTTTCCTTTACTGGATCTGGCCCTTACTTTTGCCATAATTGCACCTCATAAACCTATTTAATTTTAATTTTTTCATGGTTTATTTAATTATTTCATTATTTATTACTTAATTGCTAATTATTTAATCACTAAATTATTTAATTTACAAATTATTGTAGTATTCACTCAAATCCTTGTATTTTTTAAAGGGTTTTACATTTTCAGCATATATTCTTTTTATTTTACCTGCAATTTCCCTTTTAAATGTACCTTTTTCAGTTTTTATCATTTTTATTCTAAAAAAGGCATTTCCTATGCGATAGATACTTTCATTATCAAATACATAATCCTGAGGGACCAATACATTAACAGAATAGGTAGTTTTTCCATCATTGATGGATATACCTATTTTCTTAGGAATACTTATGGATTTTGCCCATAGTGTTTCAATATCTTGAATTTTTGAGGATGATACCCTCTTTGTAGTTTCTATACTGGTTATCTCAACATCCTCCCCTTGAATGTTAATAAAATCTCCAACCTCTAAAATTTCATCTGTTGGAAATTGAACAACCTTTTTTTCAGATACCCCATATCTACTTATTATTATTTTTATGTCCTTTAATTTAACTGTTTTTTCCATGTTGTGAGTATGGCCACAATTTAGACATCTCACTGTTAATTTAAGATGTCTTTTTGATTCCATTTTCTTTATTATTTCATGGGGCACTACCTCACTGCATACTGGGCATTCAAACAATATTTCTTTATCCATTGTATCATCCAAGGGGAAAATATTTTTATTCTTTCCATTTTTTTAACTTTTTTAAATNATATAAATATAAATAATATAAATAATAAATAATATAAATAATTAAGTATAATTATAAAGTAATATATAAATATTTATAATATTATTTTCTCCATCTTCTTCTGCCCCTTTGGAATTGCTGGGGAGTAATTTTTACCTTAACATTCATGGCCTTTTCTAAGAACTCTTCGTAGGTGAATGGCACTTCTTCTCCAATTAAACCTCTATTTTTTAAGTATTCCCTTGCTATAAGGNAATAAACTAATGAAACAGCCTTTCTACCCTTATTGTTTGTGGGTATTATAAAGTCAATATAGGAGGTCAAATGCTCTGTATCACACATACCTACAATTGGAATTCCAATTTCAATGGCCTCCTTTAGGGCCTGCCTATCTACTCTTGGATCACTTAAAAATAGAACTTCAGGCTCTAAGAATTTTCTAGATGCTGGGTTTGTTAATGTACCTGGAACAAATCTACCTGCAACTGTGGTTATACCTGTTGTTTGCCCAAACTTTTTTAATGGACCTACTGAATATATTCTTCTTGAAACTGCCAAAATATCTTCAGGTTCATAGTTGGATAAGAACTTTGCTGCCAATCTTATTCTTTCATCAGTTTTCCTAACATCCAATACATACAATCCATCGGATCTTACTCTATATATGAATCTCTTCATATCCTCTGTCTTTTGTTGGGTACCTATATGTATCCCTGAAGCCAAATAGGTATCTAAGGTTGTTAATAGATTTTCATCTGTCATAATATACCTCCAAAAAAGTGGTTCTTTGGCTTAAAAACAAAGCCATTTGGTGTTTATTGAATATTTAGATGCCTAAGGACAATCTTAGGAATATTCTAAATATTTTTTATTTAATTTTTTATTGTTTTATTTTAATTATTATTTTTAATTTTTTAATTTATTTTTTAATTATATGTTTTATTAACTATGTTAAAAATGGACTTTAAATGGTTTATTTTTTACATATATAAAGTTTTCTAAGGTTTATAANTAATACTTAAAAAAATAATAATTATTATGAAAATTTTAATATAAAAATAAAAAGTAAAGAATAATTAAGATCAAAATAAAAAAATCTAAGATTTTAAAATATTTAAGAAGGGGTAAATACATAAGAAGTAGAAATTCTATCATTATTCTATTTAATACTCCTAAGCACTGGGGAAAGGGTAAATTCTCCCTAAGAATTGCATTATGAAAATTATATTAATCTAAGTTAGAAGGACTTAAGTATTTCCATTTATTAGTACTTTATTCTCTTTATTTTTTACTATATTATTTATGTTATAGGTTATAAGTTTAAGATATTATGCTTTTGACTATATATTTTTAATAACCCTAGTTCCCATCAC
>JAHEPY010000062.1 GCA_019561565.1 Methanothermococcus sp. SCGC AD-155-M21 | reverse complement strand
CTTTTAAGGATCCATATGTCTTTTTTTAGATTTTTATCTTTCTATCCCTTCTTTTTAGATTTTTTTATTATTTATTTTATAAATTCCCTTTCATCCTCTTTATATTTTTATTCCCTACAATAATTTTTTATTTTTTTAATGCCCTAATTAGACCAATCCTTTATTTTAATTTCTCCCAATTTTTTTGTTTTAGGATCTATTCCAGCATTTTCACAAAAACCAGTATCTTCCATAATGCCTCTCATGTGTTCTAATACATCGGGGTATTTATGGGTTGTGGGCGGTACCTCAGTTAAACCTAATTTTTTCCTAACTTCCTTCATTTCATCATTCACAGGTACAGCATGTCCTGTTAAATAAACATATAACCCAGTTTTTCTATGGGCAAGGGCCACATGTCCCATCTGAAAGGCAATATTTCTCATGGCCTTAATAATCTCTGTAATTTTTACATCCCTGGGACATCTCTCATAACAGGTGTAGCATGTTGTACATTTCCAAAGATCTTCACTTTTTATGTAATCTCCATATCCAAATATTGCTGCCCTTATTAATTTTCTTGTACGATATGCTGTTATTCTCCCACTTGGGCATCCTCCTGTACAGGTTCCACATTGATAACATCTACTAAATGAATTTATTACCTCACCTTCTCCTATACTATCTCCAACTTCTACCAATTTTTTTGGAAAGTCTTGGTTAAAATCCTTAGCATCCATAACCATTATATCACCTCTTTTATTTATTTAACATCTAATATATTTAAAAATAATTATATGTATTCCACTATACTACAGATGTATAATATTAGTTTTATAAAGTTTATTTTTAAATAGAATTATAAAAATAATTATCATTATTAATAATGAAAAATAAATAATTTATTAGATCCAAAGTACTTTATTAAAATATTTAATTATTTATTTCATTAAAAAAATTAAAGATAATAAAAAAGTGATATATTATGTATGAAGGAGAGATAGCCATAGGTCCCATTCATTCTTCAATACTTGAGCCTCATAGATTAAGATTGTTTATTGAGGATGAAATAGTAAAGGATGCAGAACTTATAATAGGTGTTAATTATAGGGGCGTAGAACTTCTTATGGAAGGACTACCCCCAGAAAAGGCCACAATACTTACTGAAAAAATATGTGGTATATGTTCCCATATTCATCTATGGTGTGGGGTTAGGGTTGCTGAAATTGGGAGTAATATTGAGATTCCAGAGAGGGCAAATTACATAAGGGTAATAGTGGAGGAATTGGAAAGATTACATTCCCATACATTGTTATTTGGCCATGCCTTTGAGGTATTGGGCCATGAAACCATGTCTATGAGGGCCTTTATGCTCAGAGAGCCTATAATGCAAACACTATTTGATATAAGTGGAAGTAGGATTCAATATTCCTGTCCTGTAATAGGGGGAATAAGACCAAGATGTAACATACCTGATAAACATATTCCTAACCTCATTGAAAGAATGGATAAATTTGATGAAAAAATGAAAGTACTTCTTGATAGAACCTTAAATGATCCTTTGCTAATTTCCCGTATGAAGGATATTGGGGTGATGGATAGAAAGATTGCTGCAAAGTATCACGCACTGGGTCCCACAGCTAGAGGTAGTGGCATAAAAAGTGATTTGAGAAAGATGGGTTATGTTCCTGAGTACGACCCCTTTGAATTTGAGGAAATAATTTTGGATGATGGGGATGTTCTATCAAGGATACTTGTGAGAATGTATGAGTGTTTTGAAAGTACTAAGATAATAAGACAGGCTTTAAAGGGCCTTTATGATCTACCAAAGGAATTTTACAATCCTAACTATGAAATAACAGAATTTAAACCTATAGATACCTACAACGAGGCCCAAAGGGGGCAGGTGTATTATTCCTATGGTATAAATAGTGAAGGTAGAATAATTCACTCAAAGATAAGAACCCCTACAGAGACTAATTTAGCCTGTATGGAGGCCATATTAAAGGGGTATCATATATCTGATGCAGAGTTAATTATTGCAAGTTGTGATCCATGTTTTACATGTACAGATAGGTTAATAATGGCCATAGAAAAGAAAAGAATTTAAAACTAACATCCACAGATATACTCCTTATTAAAATCAAATAAAACCTCTTTATCCTTTCCATCATGTATTATGAGTTTTCTCTCTTTAATAACCTCTCCACAAACCTCGGCAGTAATATTTACTTCCTCTAAAATCTCTTTTAAGATAGGAACATCCTCTTCCGAGGCAGTGAATACAAATCCACATCCAGGATATATCTTTAACCACTGAATTAGTGGAATATTTTCAGGCTTAGGTATCCTTTTTATATCCACATAGCCTCCCTTTTTAGAGGCCTCCAAAAGCATGCCTAAGGTACCTAAGGCTCCAGGATTGCTTATATCCTTACAGGCATTGGCAAGTTTTCTCTCTCCAACAACTTCAAGGGCCTTTAATTGATCCCTTACTAATTTTTTTGATTTCATGGTGGTGGTATCCCAGTTTAAATTAAATTTTTCATAAATCTTTCCCTCTAAATCATAGGCAAATACTATTTTATCTCCAACCTTTGCACTATTACTCTTTAAGATATTGTTTTTATTCACAATACCAGTTATTGAAACATCTAAAACATTGCAATTGGCATCTGGATGGGTATGCCCTCCAACCATGGGTATGCCAAACTTATCTACACCGTAATTTATGCCATTTAAAATCTCTTTGCATATTTTCCAATCACTTATACCAATTATACTTGTCATGGCTATAGGCTTACCTCCCATGGCTGCTATATCATTGGCATTTACCAATACTGAACAATAACCTGCCCACCAAGGATCTACCTCTAATATTTTGCCCCATATACCATCAGCCGCCAATAGTAAGGCATCTTTATCATTAATGGCAATTAGGGCATTAAAAAAATAAAAAATTATTGTAGGGAATAAAAATATAAAGAGGATGAAAGGGAATTTATAAAATAAATAATAAAAAAATCTAAAAAGAAGGGATAGAAAGATAAAAATCTAAAAAAAGACATATGGATCCTTAAAAG
>JAHEPY010000061.1 GCA_019561565.1 Methanothermococcus sp. SCGC AD-155-M21 | reverse complement strand
ATTACAAATTGAGCATTACCTTAACGAGTTTCCTGATGATGATTCCATAGAGAAATTCTGGGAACCTGTAAAGAATAAACTTATATCTATTCCCCATACTAAAAAAAGACTGCAAGTATTAAGAAAAATTTGGGGTCAATATAAAAAAGATGGCAATTGGAAGAATATGATTAAAAAGTTAAGTAATTTCTTAATGGAAAAGGGAACATTCAAAAAAACTATTATAGAACCTTTTGACAAATCAAAATTGCAGTTAATAACTATAGATTTTGTTTCCTGATAACGACATACAACTGATAAAAATAAAAACTATATCCAAAAAGAGGAGATAAAGTATTAATAAAGCGATAAAGATTTTACAGTTAAAAGAACCACTAGAATCTAGTGCAGTTTGTGGTTTTTAAATGGATGGCAAATGTTAAATTAAATCAACGTTAAATTAAATTTTAAAATTAAATATTTTTTTAATTTTTTAATTATTTTATTTAATTATTTTACTTAATTATTTTATTTTATTTAGTTATTTTAATAGTGATAATATGAAAAATTACCTAAGAGAACTAAGAAATAAACACTTAAGAAAAAGAAAGGGAAAAAATCCTAACTTACCTATAGCAGTTTGGATGCAGGAGGATATATTCTTAGATAAAAAATTGGAAGAAGTTTAACTATAATATTGAGAACTGTTGGATGCCGATGGGCCTATGAAAGTGGGGGCTGTACAATGTGTAGTTATCTAATGGATAGTTCCCCCCTAAATATTACCTCTGAGAATATTATAAATCAATTTGATCATGTATTGCAAAAGTATGGCAATGAAATATATAATAACCCAAAGAACATATCAATAAAGTTATTTACATCAGGAAGTTTCTTAGATGAGGGAGAAATACCAAGGGATGCCAGAAGATATATTTTAAAAAAAATAAAGGAGTTGGGTATAAAGGAGGTTGCAATAGAGTCCAGGCCAGAATATATAACAGAAAATAATTTAGAGGAGATAGTAAATTACTTAGGAGATAGAGTAAATATGGAAATTGGGGTAGGTATTGAGTCCCTTAATGAAGAAATAAGAAACACTTCCATTAACAAGGGAATATCCACTGAGGAGATTATAAATGCAATAAATCTATCTAAGAAATATTCAATAAATATAAAGGCCTATTTATTGATAAAACCATTATTTATCACTGAAGGGGATGCAATAGAGGATGCAATATATTCTGCCAATAAATGTATAGAGTTAGGATGTAGTAGAATATCCTTCTGCCCTGCAACAGTCCATAAAGGGACATTAATGGAAGTACTATGGAAAAAAAACCAATATCGACCCCCATATTTGTGGAGCATTTTAAAAATTCTACACCATGTAAAAACTAAAAATCCTCAAAAAATTATAATGTGTGATACCTCAGGTATTCCCACTGCCAGAGGAGCCCATAATAAATTGGATTGCCATTGTAATTGGAAAATAAAAGAGGCCATAACTAACTTTACAATAACTCAGGATATTTCCCATATTGAGGAAGTATTAAATATGGGATGTCCCTGTAAAAAACAATGGAAAGAATTTATAAAATTTGAAAGGAAAAACATTGTGCCCTTGGGAGATAACGATCATTAATATAAGTCTTAAAAAAAATTATTATAATAAATAAAAATTTTAATTACAAGGGAATTCAATAAAAAAAATAAAATAATAATTATTAAAAAATTATTGATATAAATATAAAATTATAAAAAATAATAAGATTTTAAAATACCTAAGAAGGGAATAAAAACATAAAAAGTAGAAATCCTAAATTATTCTCCCTAATACTCTGAGTACTGAGGAACGGATAGAACTCTGACAGGACGGCATTATAAACTCATATTGGACTAAGGTAAGGGCTTAAAATATTTGTCTTATAACCCTATTTTTCCCTAATTTTTAGCATTATTCTTTCCCTTATAGGAATGTCCTATGAAGTAAAGTATTTTAAGGAATTTTATGCCTTTTTTTAGATTTTTATCTTTCTATCCCATCTTTAGATGTTTTATACTTATAAATCCCTTTTTAAATTCCTTTCCTTCTATTCATTTTTTATTTTTTTTAATAATTTTTTAAAAAATAAATTTTATAAATAATTTTTTAAAAAATAAATTTTATATTAATTTTTTTTTATTTTTTTTATAATTCTTATTATTTTTTAATTATAATTTTTTATTGCAATGCCTCTTATTAATTATAAAATGCTATTATATCCAGTACTAACCTAAAATCCATTTATATTGGGATTGTTCAATATTCTTTCAATATCCCATAGTTCATTTAAAACATTTGAATTAATATTACTTCTTAAAAATGGTATTCTTAGGCCCACTGCAACATGGGAAAAGGTTGTGTTATTGCAAGTAATTATTGGAGTCAACCCACTATCCAATATGTATTGGATATAATGGTATAATTCACTTAATGAACCTATGTTGTATGGATTCAATATGGAAAAATCTGCTGCCTCATCTATACCCTCTATGGCAAGGGTACCATCAAATTCCACAACCTTAGGGCTCTCTAAATAATCTAAAGAGGAAATCCTTTCATATATGTCCCTCTTTTCCATAACTTTACAATGGCCTATTGAGGCCCCAGTTAGTATTTTAATATCCTCCTCTTCAGATATATCCAGCATTATTTTTTTAAAGGTATCCAATTCATCAAAAATACTATTACAGATATATCTGCCCTTTACATCAACCACTGTGTTATTTCCATATTTCAAAGATAGGCCCTCCAGTATCTTACTATAGCACAGTATCATTTCATCCATGGATTCAGCCATAGGAATGGCTATTAATTCATTATTGCCATCATATAATAGGGAACATCCTACAGTTGGAAGTTCAGTGGAAAGGGCCCCCCCAATATATTTAAAGAATGGTAATCCCAAGGTATTTGCCGCAGCCCGAGAGATACTAAGGGATAAACCCATGGTAATGGCAGGATCCTCAATGGAGGTACTGCATATTATGGAATCCATAAAATCCTGATCTGAGGCTGGATGTCCAATAAGTTCTGGAGCCACTATATTTTCCACATCTGATATTGCATAGTCAGGGTTTTCCACCTCTATTATATCGTATCCTATTCCAACCTTTGTTAATGTGGTTATTTTTATGTTTATCTTTGAGTTTTTAAAAACTTTCTTTGCAGTTATTCTTTCGACAACAGTGTCCTCATACACAAAAATCCCCTGTGTGTTTATATATTCCATATCCTAAAAATATTATAATACTTCTTATTATAAAAATTAATTTTAATATTATTTTAATATTATCTTAATATTAGTTTAAATTAAAATATAAAAAAAGTTTATTCTTTGTTTTTCTCTGATAATTTGGCCATTAAGGGTATTTTTCCCTTTTCAAATTCTTCCTTGGCAATATCCAAAGAAGATCGTTTTTCTGTATCTATTGCTAAAAAAGCCCCATCTGAAATTTGTAGAGATCTCGCACCAATAATCCTTGCCTTTTCAAACTTTGTATAATTCATTGATACACCCTTTTTAAAATATTTTTAAAATAAAAAATGGTGGGACTGCCGAGATTTGAACTCGGGTTGCACGCCCCCCAGACGCACAGGATGGACCAGGCTACCCCACAGTCCCATAAGTGAATAAATTACCATATATATAAATTAATATTCCATAATATCATCAAAGAGTTCCCTACCATCCTTATCCAACCTATGGGATATATACATTCTTCTACAGCAGTACTTTTTAATTCCCAAATCATCTAATATGGCATTGGGATCTTCGCCATTTTTTAATCGTGAAACATATTCCTCATATACTTCAGATATTACGCATCCACATGAAAAGCATCTAATGGGAAACATTACCATTTTAATATCACCTAAAAAGGAAAATTAATGGAGTATGGAATTATAGATAAATATATCTATCTATAGGACTTCTGTCTCTTGGCCCTTGGACCTTTGGTTGATCTACTTGGTTTATGAGGTTCAGTTCTCCTTGCATCACTAACTAAGATTGTTCTATCATAATCCAAGAATCTCTCCTTTATTTCCATGCTACCTGTGTATTCCACAATGGCCTTACCTAAGGCAGTTCTTGCTGCATCCATCTGGCTTGAAATACCTCCCCCTTCAACAACAATATCCACATCTATGGAGTTTATATCCTCCCCTGCTAATATAACTGGCTCCATTAACTTCATGTTTATATATTTTGGCTCAATTATCTCTATTGGTTTTTTATTTATTCTAATTCTTCCCTTGCCTTCCTTTGCTGTGGCTCTTGCAATGGATGTTTTTCTCTTACCCACAGTATGTACTACTTTCACATAATCACCTCAATTAAAATTTAGCCCCTAAATGTTTACTTAATTCACCTACAGTTATATATTTATTGGTATTTGGCATTTTACCCTGTACTATTTCACTGGAGGTACCTTCTGGAGTACCTACCATAACCTTAATCCTCTTAAATGCTTCCCTTCCCTTTGGTTTCTTATAGGGAATCATACCACGTATAATTCTTCTTACTATATCCTCAGGCCTTCTTGGATACTTTGGACCCATTCTTTTTGGATTGGTAATGCTCTTTCTGTTTCTCTTTTGAAAGTACTTTTTAAAGATATATTCTCTATTACCAGTTATTATTGCTTTTTCCGCATTTACAATAACAACATCCTCTCCAGATAATGCAAGTTTTGCAGCATAGGATGCCAATCTTCCAACAACGGCATTTTCTGCATCTATGACTACCATGATTTCACCTAATAATTATAATTTATTATATAATTTATTTATTAATATTAAATACTAACCCATAATTTTTATTAAAGAACCCTTTGGATTTTTTTCAATTAATTCCTCAATGGACATACATTGGCCGCCAACCTCTTCAATGGCCTTTTTAGCACCTTCGGAAAAGGATAGGGCTGCTACAGTCACCTTATGATTCAACTTTCCAGCACCTAATACCTTCCCTGGAACAATAATAACATAATTCTCCTTTGTATATCTATTTATTTTACTTATATTTACTTCGGCTCTCCTTCTGGAAGATTTTGATAATCTCTTAGCAATATCCCTCCAGATTCTCCTATTGTTTTTGTAAGATCCTATTTTAAGGGATTCTATTAATCTTACAAGTTCTGGATTGGTTGCCTTTAATTTTCCCATAATTTCACCATTTTAAATACCTTCTCCATTAATATATTAAATTTTAAAACTTTCCAATTCATCTAAAAACTTTTCTGCTTTATTTTTTAGTATTTCTATGGAGGTAATTAACAAATCCTCTGAATTCATATTGCCATGGGATTCCACTAAGAATTCCACCCTGTCCCCATCAATCTGTTTATATACGCAATTACATGGCTGCCATTTTGCATGGGCTTTTCCAATATTTACTAAGGATTCACATTCTAAATTTATTTTTTGTCCTTCCTTTAACTTAACAAGAGGTATGTTTTTAAATACTACCTCCCCTACTTCAGATGTTAAATCTCCTGAATATACTGTACAGGGACCTTCCTTGGATAGAACAAATGTAATAACTTCATCACTACTAACTGGCTTTCCCTTTATTGGTATCAATCCCAATCTATG
>JAHEPY010000060.1 GCA_019561565.1 Methanothermococcus sp. SCGC AD-155-M21 | reverse complement strand
GATAATATCATATATTAATAGATTTGGCTTTGTTATAGGCCCTGGTACAGATTCCACTAAAACATTTGATAATGTGATAGTATTATCACTTTCATTTGACTCATTTATAATGTTGTTTGGATCTACGAATGCTGTGATACTGTAGTTTCCAATATTGTTAGGAGTCCAATTGAAGGTTAGGGTTGTATTTTCTCCTGCATTTAATCCGTTTATATTTGCCACATTGGTATATACCACATCTCCTGAGGCATTTCTAATTGTTACTTCCACTGGGAATGTGGTGGTTATGTTTTCATTACCGTTGTTGGTTATTGTTAGGTTTATCTCAGTCTGGTTTCCACTGTATATTGTAGTGTTTGTTATAATATCATCTATTAATAGATTTGGTTTTAACTCTTCCAATATTGTGTAATACTCAACTGCTTTAATTAAAGGATAATAATCAGTATTATTACCATCTATAGGATAATCATCTGTATCTCCAATTCCATCTCCATCTGTATCGTTTCCAGTGTAATCACTCCAGTAGTTTCCTAAATAGTTTTTGTATCTGCTGCTGTTGTAAATGTATGTTATCTTCTCAGGTGAGTTCCAGGTGTTGTTTATTGAGTTGAAAGTATCGGCGTTTTGACTGTTGTTGAAATTGTTTAGATAGATGTTATTATTGCTCGAATCATTTAAGTAAATACCACTACCGTTATTCAATGTTATATTATTATCAATAATGTTATTATTGCTCGATATATATAAGAAGATACCACTATCGTTATTCAACGTTATGCTATTATCATTAATGATATTATTATTGCTCGAATCATTTAAGTAAATACCACTATTATTATTCAATGTTATATTATTACCAATAATGTTGTTATTGCTCGACCTATACAAGTAGATACCATTATTGTTATTCGATGTTATGTTATTATCATTAATGATATTATTATTGCTCGACCTATACAAGTAGATACCATTACTGTTGTTATATATATTATTATCATTAATGATATTATTATTGCTCGAATACTCCAAGCAGATACCATTCCAGTAGTTCGACATATTATTATCAGTAATATTATTGTTGCTTGAACTACTTAAGCGGATACCATTCCAGTTGTTCGACATATTATTATCAATAATGTGGTTATTGCTCGAACTTTGTAAGTCGACACCTAAACTGTTGTTTGATATGTAATTATCAATAATGTGGTTATTGCTCGAACTATACAAGTAGATACCACCATCGCTGTTCGATGTTATGTTATTACCAATAATGCTGTTATTGCTCGAAATATACAAGTAGATACCAATGGTGTAGTTTGATATGTAATTATCAATAATAATATTATTATTGCTCGAACTATCTAAAAAGATACCACCATACCAGTTGTTCAATATATTATTACCAATAATACTGTTATTGCTCGAACTATCCAAGCAGATACCACCATAGTCATTCGAAGTTATACTATTATTATTAATGCCGTTATTGCTCGAATCATTTAAGTAAATACCACTACCGTTATTCAATGTTATATTATTACCAATAATATTATTATTGCTCGACCTATACAAGTAGATACCATTATTGTTATTCAATGTTATGTTATTATCATTAATGATATTATTATTGCTCGAACTACTTAAGTAAATACCACTATAGTTGTTCGATGTTATGTTATTGTTAGTAATGCGGTTATTGCTAGAATACTCCAAGTAGATACCACCATCCCTGTTGTTCGATATATTATTATTAATAATGCTGTTATTATTGTTAGAATACTCCAAGTAGATACCATCATCAATGTTGTTCGATATATTATTACCAATAATAATGTTATTATTGCTATAATGCCCCAAGTTGATACCATAATCCCTGTTGTTCGATATATTATTACTAATAATGCCGTTATTGCTCGACCTATACAAGTAGATACCATCATCCCTGTTGTTCGATATATTATTACCAATAATGTTATTATTGCTCGAACTATGTAAGTAGATACTATGATAATTGTTCGATATATTATTACCAATAATAATGTTATTATTGCTCGAATACCACAAGCGGATACCACAATAGTTGTTCGATGTTATGTTATTATTAGTAATGCTGTTATTATTGCTAGAATACTCCAAGTAGATACCATCACCATTGTTTGATATGGTATTATTAGTAATGATATTATTGCTCGAACCATCTAAGTAGATACCATTCCTTTTGCTTGATATATTGTTATTCTTTATAATATTGTTATCAGAGTTCACCTCAATACCTGCATGAGTATTACCAGAATTCTTAATTGTAAATCCTTCAATAGTGACATTATCAACTTCAATCTCTATCACATTCCCAGACTTATTCCCATCAATAATACAATTTTCCGGCCCATTCTCAGATTTTAAAGTTATACTCTTATTAATAACTAAATTCTCATAATATATATTATCTCCAACTATTATTGCATCTCCAGGATTGGCAGCATCTATTGCCTCCTGAATTGTTTGATAGTCGTTTGGGACGTGTATTGTAGCCCCGTGCACTGAAGCAGTGCCTACAAATATAGTCAGTAGAAATAATATAAGATATGTTTTTTTCATAGATTTCACCGCTTACTATTTTATAGGTATTTAAAATACATTATATGTCTATATTTTTTAATTATATATATAAATTTTGGTTATATAATGATGATATTTATATAAATATGAGTATATAATATTTATTTTATAGGTTATAAGTTTAATTAATAACGTATAATATTAAAGACTTTAAAAAAATATTTTTAAAAATTATATTAAAAAAAATGAAAATTATATTAAAAAAATATAAAAAAGAAAATATTAATTAAGGTTTATTTATCTTAATAGCCTCTCCGTCTTTCCATTCTACAAAGATTGGTTCTTCAGGAATATCTTCAAGGGTCTTGAAGTACTCCACAGCAGCCTTAGTACCCCACCTGTCAGAACCTGCTAAGAGGATAACTGTATGTCCATTGATTATCTGTTTTTGAATTACTCCCCTATGTTTTCCTGGGTATTCATTAGTTATTTTAACTGAGAATGCCCAGAAATATTTTTTTACAGTCGGGTTTGCCACTGGTCCTCCTATGAGAATACAATCCTCTTTTATTTCAAGTGGTTTATCTGTTGAATCCAATGTTGTTTTTAAGTCCTTTGCTGATAGATCACCATCTATCTCTGAACCTATTATTATTTTTGATTTATGTACTATTTCCCTTATTTTCTCTGATTTAATATCTGAGGCTACATCTGGGTAAGGATCTTTAAATATTGATGGCCTGCTACTTCCTGATCCTGATGGCCTGCTACTTCCTGAGGGTTCACTAACTAAGACATTTTGTAAGGTGATGTTGTTATCACTTTCATTTAACTCGTCTATGGTGTAGTTTGAATCTACGAGTACTGTGATGTTGTAGATTCCATTGTTGTTAGGGGTCCAATTGAATGTTATGTTCTTTAGTTCTCCTACTTCTAATCCGCTTACATCTGCTGTATCATTATATACCACATCTCCTGAGGNATTTCTAATTGTTAAATTCACTGGGAATGTGGTGGTTATGTTTTTAGTACCATTGTTGGTTATTGATAGGTTTATCTCAGTCTGAATTCCACTGTATATTGGAGTGTTTGTGATAATATTTCCTATTGCTTTTAGGTTTGGCTTATCAATATCTATGTTGTAGTATAAATTAATACCTCTAACATCTCCTGCATTATAATATATAGTATCTGAAGTATTAAGTGGAGTATTATCATTTAAATAAAAAGTAACCTCTGAGCCATCCTGTCCCGGTGCATACACCAATAATTTTCCATCTAAATAGGTTGAGCCTCCAAAGGTGTTATTTACTAAAGGTATGGAATCATAAGATTTATTCCCTATTTTTACTTCAATATATCCACTTAAAGGAGTTGGTGAAATAACCTTTCCATAGTATTGGGCAGGTAATTGAGGAGCATCACTGGCTAAACTACAACTTGCCAATAGAAGACTTAAAGCAAAGACTAATATGTATATTTTTGTAATGTTTTTCATAAATTCACCATATAATAAGAATTATGGGTAAGTATATATGGAATTACTTAAATGTACTTATAAAAATCTAAAAAAAGTAAAAAAATATTATGTTAATAATTAATTCAAATTTCTTCCTGGCAATATATCATTTTCTTTATTATACATCCAATATGCATCATAAGAATGAAGTAATATACTGGATATATAGTCATTCTTAGTATAGAGGTTATTATTTTCTGGATCAAGTATCATTATCCATGAATCCTCTACAGGGA
>JAHEPY010000059.1 GCA_019561565.1 Methanothermococcus sp. SCGC AD-155-M21 | reverse complement strand
TAAAAAAACATATAAGAACTTTAATTTTTTGGATTATTATATTCCCAAAGATAACTTAAAAAATAACCAAAACAAAGAGGAAAGGGAACCTAACTTAGATGGAAATAGATTTAAGATAAAAAACAGTGAAATAAACAATATAACCAATGAAATAAACACTAATATGACCAATAAAACCAATAATATAGCCAATGAAAATAACATAACCAATAATATAACCAATAATATAAAAAATGAAATAAAAAATAAAAATAATGAAGGTATTGAAGTTGAAAATAAATACACTCCTATAAACAGTGAAAATATTAAATTGGAAAATGAAAGAAAAAAAAGAATATCCCAAATAAAATCCATAAGAAATAGTATAAACAATAAAATAAACTATATCTCAAAGGATATTGACTCCAAAATAAAGATATATGACCAATGTGATATTACTGGAAAATCAACCTGTGAAGGCTCCATTGAGGACTTTATAAAATATTTTAAAAGTAGATATAATAAAATAAAGAGTATGATTGAAAAAAAGATAAATAGAAGGGCCTATCCTCTAAATAGAATTTACAAAAGAAAGGGAGAGAATGATGTATTTGTTGTTGGCATAGTATCTGATGTAAATACTACTACCAAGGGCCATAAAAGAGTAGAAATTGAGGACGAAAATACAACCTTTACAGTAATACTTATGAAGGATAAAATTGCCAAAGGGGACTTACCCAACGATATTTTACTTGATGAAGTTATTGGATTCATTGGATATGTTCCAGATAGTGGAAATATAATGTTTGCCAATGAATGTATAAGGCCTGATTTAACTCTAAAAAAACCAAAATCCACTGAGGAAAAAATATATGCTGCATTTCTTTCTGATATACATGTTGGAAGTTATGAATTTTTAGAGGATTCCTTTAGAAAATTTATTAGGTTTTTAAATGGAGATGTAAAAAATGGATTGGAGGAAAAAATAGTAAGTAGGTTAAAATATATATCCATTGCAGGGGATTTAATTGATGGGGTTGGTATATATCCTGGCCAAGAGTATGACCTCTATGATGTGGATGTTATATCCCAATATAGTGAAATTGCAGCCTATGTTGAGCAAATACCTGAACATATTCATGTAATCATCTCTCCAGGAAACCACGATGCCCTTAGGCCTGCTGAACCTCAACCTGTATTTCCCAGTAGAATATTAAATTTATTTGATGGGTTGGATAACATAACATTTTTAAGTAATCCTGGGCATTTAAATGTCCATGGGTTGGACTTTTTAGTATATCATGGTAGAAGTTTTGATGATATTATTGGGCAAATTTCCTCTGCAAAATATACTGAGCCAGTATCTATAATGAAGGAACTTTTAAAGAGAAGGCATCTCTGCCCAACCTATGGGGGTAGATGTCCAATAGCCCCTGAAGATGAGGATTATTTAGTTATTCATAATGAACCTGATGTATTCCATACAGGCCATATACATATTAATGGTTATGGCAATTACAAGGGAACCATAATGGTAAATAGTGGCACCTTCCAGGAGCAAACTGAATTCCAGAAAAAAATGGGTATTCATCCAACTCCTGCAAGGGTACCTATTTTGGATCTATCTAAAACTGCGGAACAATATATTGAATGGAATAATGGAAAACTAACTGTTAAATAAAAATTAAAGATAAAATAATAATTAATTAAAAAAAATAGGAATAAATACAAATATAAAAAAATATAGTAAATGCATAACTTAACTTAAATTTAAAAATAATATAAAATTAAATATTAATAAAGGGAAATACTTTAAGTCCCTATCTTAACCTGATGGACTTTTATACTTAATCCTTTAAAGGATTACCTCTCTCCCAATACTCAGGAGCCTCTAATATAATAATGACAGGATTTTTACTTTTATATATTGCTCCTTTTTAGGTATTTTAAAATTTTAAATTTTTTATATTATATTAATTTTTTATTTTATTTTTATGTTTTTTAAATTATTATAATCTATTGAAGTTTATAATATCTTAGGAAGGATTTTATCCTTTTCCAGTGTTTAGGGGCATTAAGTGGATAATAGGATTTTTACTTTTATATTTGCTTTTTTATGTATTTTATTTTTTTAATTATAATTCTTAATTATTTTAAATTATTTTATTTTTTTTATAGAAGTTCTTTATGGTTGTTTTTTATTATAAAATCTTACTTAAAACCATTTTTAAAAAAATATGGATAAATATAATCTAAATTCTCTTTAATTTTTCCCTACCTGCTTTTTTTATGGCCTCTCTCATATCCTTTATGTTATCTGGATCATCCTCTACAAGGGTTCCTGTTACAATGGCATCTGCCCCACTTAAAACCTTTTGATAGGCTACCTCTGGGGTTCTTATGCCCCCTCCTACAATAATATTTATATTACTCATTTTTTTTGATAGGCCTATTATTTCATCACTTACAGGAAATTCAGCCCCACTTCCAGCCTCCAAGTAGGCCCATCTCATTCCAAAGTATTTTGCAGATAAACAATACATGGCAACTATTTCAGGTTTTCTTTGGGGTATCTCATTTACCTCCCCTACAAAACCTACAGCCGTTCTTTTAATTGGCTCTATACCTAAGTAAGCCATAGGTATTGCCTCTAAGGAATACCTTTTAATGGTAATCGCCCCCAGTGTGGGAGCTAAGGTTGTCCAATAGGTATTACTTGAGTTCATTAGGGACATAAAAAAAACAGCATCTGCATAGGGAGTTAATCCATCTATGTTCCCTGGAAATAAAATAATGGGAATATCTTCTACTGATTCCTTAATTTCCCTTGTTATTTCATCTAAATTAGTTATACCGATACTTCCCCCTATTATTATGGCATCAGCATAATCCTTTCCCTTACTTATTATCTCCTTAATATTTTTTTCCTCTGGATCCACAAGTATAAAGTAAAGTGCCCCTTCCTTCTTTAAAATATTATTTAATCTTTTTTCAACTTCTCCAATGGATATGGGTGTATTATTTACCATTATTACACCAAAAAAATAATAATTTTATTTATTTCCATCCTTTATAAACTCTTTTACTATTTTTTTAAATACTTCCTCTTCTATTTCCTCACCTTTCTCCTTAGTATCCTTTATTTTTTTAACAATTTTTAAAAGATCCTCCTTGGATACTTCAATTCCCATATTCCTTAACTTCATATCCACTGCACTACATCCAGAGTGCTTTCCAAATACTATTCCTCTATTATGGCCAATCTTCTCAGGTAAAAATGGCTCATAGGTTAAGGGATGTTCCAATACTCCATCAACATGAATACCACTTTCATGATAGAATACCCTCTCTCCCACTATTGCCTTATTTACAGGTAGGGATACCTTAGAGTATTCCTCAACCATCTCTGAAAGTTCCTTTAATAGAGATATATTTAAATTTAGATCAAGATCATATAGTACCATTAGAGCCATGATAACCTCTTCAAGAGGGGCATTTCCTGCTCTCTCTCCAAGTCCATTTACAGTGGTAGAGATGGCTCTTGCTCCCCCCATAACTCCATATATGGAATTTACCACAGCAAAACCAAAGTCATTATGGCAATGTACCCCAATATGGGCTCTTTTTAAGTTCTTCTTTAACTCTGAACATAGGTAATACATGGATTGGGGAGTACTGGAGCCTGTGGTATCTGCAATATGTACCCTATCTGCCCCATGACTCTCTGCATTTGTATGTATTCTTATTAAATCCTCAAGGGGGGTTCTTGTAGCATCCTCCGCTGAAAATGCCACAAAGAGTCCATGATCCTTTGCATATTCTATGGCCTTCATACCCATTTCTTCAACTTCATTTATTATTTTATGTAGTTTATACTTTAAATGTAGAGGAGAGGTGGCAATAAATGTAATAATACCATCCACATCACAATATAGAGCCTTATCAATATCCTCCTTTAAAGCCCTGGATAATACTAAAAGATCTGCATTTAGGTCCTCTTCTGCTATTTTTTTTATAATTTCTCTTTCCCTATCAGATACTGCTGGAAAACCTAACTCTATCTGTTTAATACCTAACTCATCCAACTTCCTTGCAATGTTTAATTTCTCCTCCATATTAAAGCATACTCCAGG